>NZ_RZSN01000123.1:0-18235 GCF_003997315.1 Mesorhizobium sp. M1A.F.Ca.IN.020.04.1.1 | reverse complement strand
GGCTACCTCGCCGACGTGCTCGCCAGGATCGTCAACGGCCACCCGAACAGCCAGATCGACGAGCTTCTGCCCTGGGCCTTCATCGCCGCTCCCGAGCTTAAGGCCGTGGCCTAAGAACACCGCTTACAATCCTCCTTACGCGCGCCCTCGAAGATATTGCCGCCGTCGATTTTCTTGCCGTTGAGATTGCCGGCCTTGCCGGAGGTGCCGCAGGTCTTTTCGAACTTGTCGTAATAGGGTTCGAGATCGTCATAGGTGATCGGCCAGTCCTGCAGGTGCATGTCCGAAGGGATGATCTTTTCGCCGTACCTGTCGACGGTCCGGGTGCGCGCCTGATGATCCCATTCGAGCCAGCGCCAGGTCACGCCGTTCCAATGCACGCCGGCACCGCCGACACCCTGCCCTGGCAAGAACGAGCCGAGTTGACGCATCGGCAGCGCCGTTTGCGATTCACTATTGCGGAATGTGATGGTTTCCCGCCGCACGTTCTGCATGAGGTCGTGGCGGGCGGCGTAGCGCAGTTCGTCGTGGATTTCAGGATCGATGAAATCCGGATTGGTGTCACGCGGGCCTCCCCGCTCAAGGGCGACGATCTTGAGCTTGGTGGATGCAAGCTCCTTGGCAATGATGCCGCCTGTCCACCCCAGACCGACAATCAGCACATCGACCGGGTTCAGTTTGGTGGCCATGTCAAAGTCTCCTTTTTCTTGCGGCGATCAAATGAGGTCCTGGATGCCCTTCGGTTCAGCCTTGTAGGGCTTGTTCCGGAACGGCTCGATCTTGTCCGCGTACATGGCATCTGCGCCGGGGAAGCCGATCATCTTCCAGGCAGCCGCGTCCTTGTTCCCGCCGTACATCGGGTCCGCGAAATAACCCTCGATCGTGAGCTGCAGAAGGAGGCTGAAGAAGGTTGCAGCGGGCACCGTTGGAAGCTCGATCTTCGTGGCCTTAAGGTCCGCCATAATGGCGGCGCGGTCCTTTGCCGAAAGGGCCGCGAAGCTGTTCTTGTGGCTTTTCTGTACGACGGCATTGACGTCGGCGATTCCCGCCCGGATCAGTTCCGAGGGCGTCATCGGCAATTGATATCCCTGCCCGGGCGTACCCTCGCCGAACGGCCCTTCCAGATAAAGCCGGTCGCCCTTGCCGTATCCGCTGGCCATCTGCCGGTCGATGTATGTCGCCACGCCAAGCTCCTTGGCTCCGGGACCGGCCGCATCCTTTGGAATGAGCGTGTCGACCGCCGCCTCGACGAAGGCGGATTCGTCGACATTGAAGAATTCGTAGCCACCGCCTCGGGCACGAGGTTCGGCGGCGTGATGGTGCTTCGTCTCCGTGGCGGCAGCTGCCACGATCTCGTCCGCCGATGTGGATCCGCCAAACGGCAGGGTGCCCGCTGCCGCGCCGGCTGCGCCGAACAGTTTTAGAAAGTCACGACGTCCGACATCGCCTTGGCCGTTCTTTTCTTTCGTCGACATGATCGCTCCTGTGACACTGCGGGCAAAACGAGGGTGAGGATGGAGAGGCCTATGCCCGGTCCATCCCGGCGCTGCGCCGCATTCAGCGCTCAATCCGGTGAGTATTCGGAGAGCCTAATGTTCGCGCCCACTATGTGGCAAACGAAATTCATTGACATTTAAGCGCAATTTTTATGCTATTAGCGGTCATGGATATTGAACTCGCTCGCACCTTCATTGAGATCGTCTCGACCGGGAGCTTTATTCGCGCCTCGGAGCGCTTGAACGTCGCCCAGACGACCGTCAGCGCACGGATCCGCAACCTTGAGCAACAATTGGGCCGACCACTCTTCGTTCGGCATAAGGGGGGCGCTTCGCTCACTCCCGCGGGTGAGCAATTTCTGCGCCACGCTCCGATGTTCGTCCAACTATGGCAACGCACCCTTCATCAGGTTGCCGTGCCTCCGGGACGACGGGCCGTCCTGACGGTCGGCAGCGAAGTCAGCCTTGCGCAACCTCTTCTGCTCGACTGGGTCCGCTGGATGCGCCACTCGCTTCAGGATATCGCGCTGCGAGTACACGTCGACGTGCCACAGGACCTGATCAACCAGGTCGCCTCGGGAATGGTCGACATAGCCATCATGTACGCGCCCCCACACAGACCGGGCTTGAAGATCGATCTGCTTCTTGAGGAAAAACTGGTTCTCGCGACCACCAACCCCGAAGCGCAACTCCTGGACGGATCCGATTATGTCTATATGGATTGGGGGCCGGATTTTGAGCTTCATCACGGCGTGAATTTCCCGAGTGCTGCGCCGGATCTTTCCTTCGACCTCGGTCCGCTCGGATTGAACTATGTTCTGGCCGCTGGCGGGTCCGGATATTTTCGAATGAGCTCCGTGCAACCTCACATAGAAGCCGGCCGGCTTCATCTTGTGCCTGAAATGCCCCAGTTCTCCTATCCGGTCTATGCGGTGCAGTCCGCAAGTGCGGATGGAAGCGTAGTAGGTCCTGCCCTGTCAGGATTACATGCCGTTGCAGGCGGCGACGTTAAATTCTAGTCATTCTTGACGAGGCTTTTACATCCGGTCGGATTGACGGGAACAGCAGGTCGACTGTCGTCCCAATCCCCGGCTCGCTTGCAATGCGAACATGGCCGCCGATCATACGCATCAATGCGCGCACTTGCGGCAGCCCCATGCCGGTACCTTCCTCACCCTTCGTGGTGAAGAAAGGATCGAACGCGTTTCGCAACACTTCGGCGGTCATGCCGCAACCTTGGTCCTTGACGCTAACGCAGACATAGGTTCCCGGCCCCGGCGGATCGGGTGTCGCGGTCTCCTGCACCAACGGTCCGGTGATGACTCTGATCTCGCCGCCATTTGGCATGGCATCGCGCGCGTTGACGACGAGATTAAGCACTGCGGTGTCGAACAATGCGGGATCGATCAGGCAGTCGGGAGTTTCTGCACCGAGTTCAAGCTCGACGCGCACATCGGGTCCGCCGCCGTACCTCAGCAAAGGCGCGAAGGATCTGAGGAATTCATTCACGTCGCCAGCATGAGCATCAAGTTCCTGGTGCTTTGCAAAGGCGAGGAGCTGCGAGGTCAAATCGATCCCGCGATTGATTCCTTCCCGCGCCAGCGTGATGCAGGCCCTCACACGGTTGGGCTCGTCGGCTCTTGCTTCGGCAAGCCTCAGGCCGGACTCGATGACCGCCAGCAGGTTCCTGAAGTCATGCGCAATGCCGCCAGTCATCTCCCCCAATGCAGCAAGGCGATTCCTCGCACGCTCGCGTCCCTCGACTACGGCCCAGCCATCGATAGAAGCGTCCAGCAACTGAGAGCGCCCGCCTCGCCCAGCTTGAGACCGCGACTGATTTTCGCATGTATGCACGTCGCCTGTCATGAGAGCCGTCCCCAATCGACGACAGCCGGGAACTCGTGCCCCGGTCTGACGCAGTATCCAATCCTTCCTTGTTTCAGCCCGGTCCCGTAGGCATGGTCTGATCGCGCCGGACGAACCCTCGTGTCATGATGTCTTCGACTTTCGGAAATGCCTTGAGGGCCGCCTCCGGCAGATCGCCATTCGGGCCAACCAGCTCGGTCCAGCCATGTGCCTCGGGCGCTCCGACGATGATACGTCCGACCATTCCGGCGTGCTCATGCGGGATGCAATAGTAGTCATAGACCCCCTTCTCGGTGAAAATGACCGAAAAGCTCTCGTTGGGCAGGAGGTAATCGGAATCCCACGGTTTTGCCGCCTTGGGCATGCGGCGCGGTCTCTCGAAGTTCGTCGGACTGTAGGCAGTCGCCGTGTGCGAATTGCCGGAATTGAGATTCGTCCAGCGCACCGTCTGTCCCGGTTCGACCAGGATGCCGATCGGGTCGAACCAGACCTGTGAGCCGTCGTCGCGGCCTCGCATTCTGATTTCCACCACCTCGTCGGCCCACGCGACCTGGGGAGAGAGGGAAAGGGCAGCCACAAGCCAGCCACCCCCGCCCAGTACCTGACGACGTGTGACGCTCATTTGGCGACACGTGCTTCGTCGGCGGCAGAGACGTGCCACAACACGGCGTGGACGTGCGGTTCCGGAACGCCGGGATGCCCGGCATTGTAGTAAATGTCGACATGGTCGACATTGCCGCCCGGCGCCTTGAGGTCGTCCAAACGCTTGTCCGGATTGAGATCCTTGATCGGCAGCATGTAGATGGTGCTGACAAGCTTGCCGTGATGGTCATAGGCAAGGAACGGGCCGGCAGGCAATGTCGTCGGATCGACGAAAAGTTGGCCCATGCCCGGGAGGAAGTCGGGCAGCTTCACGAGCTTGCTGACCTGTTCGTAAGGAGCCGCTGGTGGGGCTTTGGTGACCTCATCCGCCGCCATGGCGCAAAGCGAACCGCCCGTTGTGAAGGCCACTGCGAGGATGAGTTTTTTCATTACGGGATCTCCTTGTTGAACTAAAAATGCGACCACCGTTGATCTATAGGAAGGTCGACAACCGATATTCATTGGTGAGACGGCCTTATCGCGTTCCAACCAGCAAGCAGGAGACTGTTCCGGTCGTCAACCGAAATTAACTGTTGTCTCAGTGCACTATTTTTGCTCGTCAGGTCGCGTACGGTTTGCTTGATTTCGAAAAATCTTTCACTATCTTCGAACTGCTATGCATATTTTTAACCTCGATTTCCGGCGAATGCCGAAACGCCTCAAAACGGGCCATTAACCCGGACGCGAGAGGGCCCTGGCTTCGCGTCCGGGACGGCCAGGATCTCAACTTCATTCGAAAGTGATTTCGGCTCTGCCTAAGCAGCGCGGCTGAACACTCATTTGCGCCTGCGTTTGGATCGACGCGGAGGTTTGACCCCGATGATGTCCCCCATCTTGTTGGAAGAAGACATCTCGCTTGACCTTGTGACAAAGGGAAAGCAATCAGCCTTGTCGAAAATCGCGATCAGGATCGCTCGAAGGAGTGGACTTGACGAGAAGGTGGTTCTCCGCAGTCTTTTCGACCGCGAGCGCCTCGCCTCGACTGGCATCGGTCGTGGCGTTGCGATCCCGCACGCTCTGCTGGAGAACATCTCCTCGCCTGTCGCGTCTTTGACACGCTTGGCCCCGCCTGTGGATTTCGAGGTCCCGACGACGACCCAGTCGATCTCGTTTACACGATCCTTTGGCCGCGCTCAGCCTCTTCCGCCTTCCTCCCTGCCCTTTCGCGAATATGCCGGCTGCTTCGGGCATCTCAGGTTCGGGAGCGGCTCCGCCTTGCACAATCCGCAGATGAGGCGTTGACGGTTCTCGAAACTCAGCTGCTCCCGAGTTCCACCAATTTGCATATTTCCCCGGATCAGATGCTCGGACAGCGCACCGACAGCTTTCGCGTACCAACGAAGCCTACCGGCGCGGTCACGATCACCGCCACGCCGGCAAGCATTGCCGAGACTGTAAACATCACCACGGTCGCATTTGCTATGGCGATACTGGGACAAACATTCCTGTTTTTATGTCCTTGAGGACAACATTGGTGTGCATTCGCTTGATCTGTGGATTTTGGGACATGATCTGCGCGGTGATCTCGTCGTACTGCTCCACATCCTGTGCCGTGATGATTGCAACGAGATCCACTGATCCAGTCACATAGTAGACCTGTTGGATGTGATCCTGTTTCTCGACCCAAGCCCGGAATTTCGATAGAGCATCGTAGTTTTCGCGCTCGATCTCCATTCCGACAATGAACGTCATCGGACTTCCAGCAACCTTGCGGTCCACAAGGGCGATTTCCGCGGAGATGATCCCTTCCTCCCGCATCCGCTTAATGCGACGCTGAACAGCGGACGCTGAAAGGCCAACCATCTCTCCAATGGCTTCCGCCTTCATCTGACAATCCCGCTGCATGATCTCAAGGATGGTTCGGTCGAACTGATCCAGTAACTCCGCCATTTTCTCCTCGCGCCTGAGACTTTCCGCTGACTATAGTTCCCAATCGCGGTCAATCGTCAAAATTTGGCCGATGCTCGCTTCTCCCGCGACAATTGATGAGTTTTGCGCGTTCCGGGCATTTTGCCGGCTCAGCGTGCAGGCTGACCAGTTCTTTGGCCATTCTGCGAGCTTCGACCTGCCTCTCGGCTCGTTCATCATCGATCCATCGCTCACGAGAGGAATTGGCATGACACAGCACAATATCGCGCTTATCGGTTTCGGCGGTGTCAACCGCGCCTTGGCCGAGCTGATCGCAGGAAGCAATGATCGTTGGAATGCCGAACTCGGCTTCCGTTTAAACATCGTCGCTGTTACCGATCTCCATCTCGGCTCAGTCATTTCTCCCAACGGAATCGACGCGCGCATGCTGGTGGAAACCAGATTCGCGAGGGGCGGGTTCGCACAACTGTCCGGCGGCAGTGCCGAAGCCGACAACGAAAAGGTCATCAAGCAGGCTCCGGCTGACATTGTCGCCGAGGCGACCTTCACCAATCCGGTCGATGGCGAGCCGGCCGTATCCCATTGCCGTTGGGCACTCGAAAGCGGCAAGCACGTCGTCACAACCAACAAGGGCCCGGTTGCCCTGGCGGCCGCGGAGCTGAAGGCACTCGGGGCGCGGCACGGCGTGATGTTTGAACATGAGGGGGCTGTCATGAGCGGCACCCCGGTCATTCGTATGGCCCAAAGGACGCTCGCGGGCGCCGGGCTTCATGGTTTCGAAGGGATTCTGAACGGCACCTCGAACTTTGTTCTTGGCCGCATGGAGGGCGGGCTTTCCTTCGCGGAGGCGGTAAAAGAAGCAAAGGACCTCGGTTATGCGGAAGCCGACCCTACTGCCGATGTTGAAGGTCACGATGTCCGGTTGAAAGTCGTCATCCTCGCAAATGAACTACTCGGTGGAAAGCTGACGCCGCAGGACGTGGACTGCAAGGGCATTTCGGGCCTGACCGTGGCCGATATCGACGCGGCGACGCGAGAAGGCTATCGCTGGAAGCTGATCGGCTCGGCCTCGGTTCGCCAGGACGGTGGTATCGCAGCCCGTGTGGCACCGCAGCGCCTTGCGCTCGATCATGCGCTCGCCGCCGTTGGCGGGGCGATCAACGCCATCTCGCTCAAGACAGACCTTCTCGGCGCGGTGACGGTGACCGGACCCGGCGCAGGCAGGGTCGAGACGGCCTATGCGCTCCTCTCGGACATCATCACCATCCATCAGTGCCGCCCTTCCGCCGACAAGAAGGAGGCCGCGTGATGACCGCTGCAAAATTGCGTGTCGCCGATGTGTTCGAGCAGATAGCCGTCAGAAATCCCTATGATGGAACGGTGGTCGGCAGCGTCGAAAGCACGGCTGCCGACCAGATTGCGGCGCTCATAAATCGCGCCAAAACCGGAGCTGTCTTGTCGAGAGCGCTGCCGAGACACCAGCGAGCGACTTTATTGGAAAGGGCCGCCAGCGCCGTCGAGCGCCAGAACGAAGATTTTGCCCGCTTGATTGTACGGGAAGCCGGCAAAACCATCGTCCAGGCCCGCAAGGAAGCCTCTCGGTGCGTCAACACGCTGAAGCTCTCCGCGGAAGAAGCAAAACGCAACGCCGGTGAGGTCATTCCGTTCGACGCTTACGCCGGTTCCGAGGCGCGTCAGGGCTGGTTCACGCGGGAGCCGCTAGGGATCATCGCAGCGATTACTCCTTACAACGACCCGCTCAATCTCGTCGCCCATAAGCTCGGGCCGGCAATCGCCGGCGGCAACGCCGTCTTGCTGAAGCCGTCCGAACTGACCCCGCTTTCGGCGATCCGCCTTGTCGAAACGCTGGTCGAAGCCGGGTTGCCTGAGGAGATCGTCACGGTCGCTGTCGGCGGCGCCGACCTGGGCAGCGCGATCGTCTCGGCGCGCGATGTCCGAATGGTGTCGTTCACCGGAGGTTTTGCGACCGGAGAAGCAATTGCCAGGACAGCAGGGCTGAAGAAGCTCGCCATGGATCTCGGCGGCAATGCACCTGTCGTAGTCCTGGCGGATTGTGACTTCGCCAAGGCGGTCGATGCGTGCGTGTCGGGCGCGTACTGGGCTGCCGGCCAGAATTGCATCGGCACCCAGCGGATTATCATCCAGGCGCCGGTCTATGAGCGGTTCCGTGAAGCGTTCGTGGCTGGTACGCGCAACCTGCTTGCCGGCAATCCAGAGCGCGAGGATACCGACGTCGGCCCGATGATTTCGGAACAGGCGGCCAAACGCGCGGAGACGATGGTCGACGACGCCATTGCCGCGGGAGCAAAGCTCCTGTGCGGGCACCGTCGAGCAGGAACAGTCTATCAGCCAACCGTGCTGGAAGGTGTGCCGAAGACATGTCGATTGTGGGCGGAGGAAGTCTTCGCGCCCGTCGTCCTCCTGCAATCCTTCGATACACTCGCCGATGCGATCGTGATGGCGAACGGTCCCGAATACAGCCTGCACGCAGGCGTCTTCACCAACAACATCGGCGACGCATTGGATGCCGCCGGGCAGATCGAGGCAGGAGGAGTGATGATCAACGACTCTTCCGATTATCGGTTTGATGCCATGCCGTTCGGCGGTTTCAAGTATGGCGCCATGGGGCGTGAAGGCGTTCGCTTTGCCTACGAAGAGATGACACAGCCAAAGGTCATCTGCATCAATCGAGCCTAGCTGTCTTTCTCCCGCAAAAGAGCCGCCTTGAGAGCTCATTTTCCGCGCGTCTGACCACGAATACGCGGGAAGGCCGCATACCGGGCCGGCTACTATCCGGCAAAACCCAATCAGAATTCCGCAGGGAACTACAGGCATGACGAAAAAGGCCCCTCCTGCCTTGCTCGTGGACAATGTCCACAAGAGCTATGCCAACCATGAAGTCCTCAGAGGGATATCGCTGTCGGCTGAGAAGGGCGATGTCATTTCGCTCATCGGGTCTTCGGGGTCAGGCAAAAGCACCTTTCTGCGGTGCATCAACTTTCTCGAGATTCCGGATCGCGGCCGCTTTGTCATCAATGGCGAAGAGGTTCTCATGAAGTCCGGCCAAGGCGGACGGGGGTATCCGGCCAACTGGCGGCAGATCGAGCGTATGCGGACTGGCCTGGCCATGGTGTTCCAGAGTTTCAATCTCTGGCCCCACCTGACGGTGCTCCAGAATGCCATCGAGGCCCCGGTTCATGTGCTGGGGGTGAGCCGCAGCGAGGCGATCGATCGGGCCGACAGTTTGCTTGCGAAGGTCGGACTTTATGAGAAACGGCACGCCTATCCGGCCTTCCTGTCGGGCGGCCAACAGCAGCGCGCGTCCATCGCTCGTGCCCTTTGTGTCGACCCGGCCGTGATGCTGTTCGACGAGCCTACTTCCGCCCTGGATCCTGAACTTGTCGGCGAGGTCCTGAAGGTTATCCGAGATCTCGCGGACGAGGGCCGAACGATGCTCCTCGTGACACATGAGATGAAATTCGCTCGCGACGTCTCCAGTCACGTGATGTTCCTGCATCAGGGGCGCGTCGAAGAAGAAGGGTCGCCGGATCAAGTCTTCGGTGCGCCGATAACTGCCCGTTGCCGAGAATTTACCGGCGCGTTGAGCGGCTGACCCTCCCTGTTTCCAACCTGACGAAAACTCAAGAAAGGGGAATTGAATGAAATTGCTGTCCATCCTGCTGACAGGGGCCGCGCTCGCCCTGTCAATCGCCACTGCGAGTGCCGAAGTTCGCTTTGGCATCATGAACGAAGCCTATCCGCCCTTCTTCACCAAAGACCCCTCCGGCAAGTGGGTCGGCTGGGAAATCGAGCTGATGGATGCTGTCTGCGCCGAGATGAAGGAAACCTGCTCTGTCGTCGACATGTCCTGGGACGGGCTCATTCCAGGGCTTCAGGCGAAAAAATTCGATGTCATCTGGTCGTCGATGTCGATCACCGACGAGCGCAAGCAGACGATCGACTTCACCGACAAATACTACAACACGCCGAGCAAACTGATTGGCGCCAAGGATGGCACGACCGGAGCTTCGCCGGATGATGTTTCGGGGAAGACGATCGGTATCCAGGTGTCGACCATCCAGTCCGAATACTACAAGAAATATTTCGCCGACAAGGCATCGGAAAAAACCTACACGACGCTCGATGAGGCGTTCCAGGATCTTGCCGCCGGCCGGATCGACTACGTCTTCGGCGATTCCATACCGCTATCGGAATTCCTCAAATCCGACTTCGGCAAGGAATGCTGCAAGGACATGGGAAATGTGAAAGACGATCCGGCCATCCTTGGATCGGGCATCGGCGGTGGACTGAGAAAAGGCGATCAGGCACTGCGCGAGAAGCTCAATGCAGCAATTACGGCTGTCAGAGCAAACGGAAAGTATGCGGAAATCTCGAAGAAGTACTTCGATTTCGACCCGTACGGTGAATGAGTGTGGCTACGGCAGACGACGTAAGCGCATCTGCCGTAGCCCGCTTGTCCGCCGGTTCTGTCTCGGGTCATTGGCCGGTGCACCGCCGGCGTTGTTCGCCGGCTGCGAAGCATCGCGCTTCGCGGCTCTCGTTCCCGCCCAAAAATCAAGGTTGAACTCAGATGTCGACCTCCCAGTCGATCCTGGAAATGCTTTCCCCCTATCCGCCTGGATGGGGCGGCGTGCTTCTCAAAGGCGCGCTTTCCACCATTTCGATATCGTTGGGTGCTTACCTTCTCGGGATGCTGATTGGTCTTGGCGGGGCTCTTGGCAAACTCAAGGGCAACCCGCCGGTCCTGCTTCTTCTCGACGTCTATACGACTGCGGTTCGGGCCATTCCCGAACTGATCCTGATTATCGGTCTGTACTATGCCGGCACTGACGGTCTGAACCGAATTCTCTCGAGCTTCGGGCTTCCCAATGTCGAGATCAACGGGTTTGTCGCGGCAATCGCAGTGCTCGGAATCGTCCAGGGCGCCTACATGACCGAAGTGTTTCGTGGCGCAATCCTGGCGATTCCTGTTGGACAGATCGAGGCCGCCAGTTCCTTCGGCATGCGCCCATGGTTGAGGTTTCGCCGTATCGCTCTGCCGGCATTGATCCCGAATGCCCTGCCTGGGCTTGCCAACCTCTGGATGTCGGTGACGAAGGACAGTGCGTTGATCGCGGTCGTCGGCTATCAGGAGTTGGCGCTCGCCACGCGGATCGCGGCCGGCAACACGAAGCACTATTTTCTGTTCTTCCTGGTCGCCGCTGCCGTCTATCTCGTCATCACGCTTGTCTCCAACGTCGTCTTCGGCCTCCTCGAGAGCCGCTATCGACGCGGGCAGCCGAAAACCGCTTAGGACGCTCGCGATGAATTTCTCATGGGTATCGTCCTATTGGCCGCTCATTGCCGCAGGCGCGGTTCAGACGGTCCTCCTTCTCGTCATTTCCGTCGGGGTCGGCTTCATTCTGGCGATCGGTCTTGCGCTCGCGCAGGTCAGCGGTCCGCGATGGCTGAAATGGCTTGCCCGTTGCTACTGCACCTGCCTTCGCGGCACGCCACTTTTGATCCAACTGTGGTTGCTCTATTACGGCATCGGTTCGCTGCTGCCGATGATACCAGGGCTGCGCGCGAGCTTCCTCTGGCCGATAGTGCGGGAGGGCTTCTTCTTCGCAGCGCTCAGTTTCACGCTCAACTACGCCGCCTATGAGGCCGAAGTCCTGCGGGGTGCGCTTCTCGCCGTCCCGAAAGGCGAGCTCGAGGCAGGTCGCTCGTTCGGTATGACTTCCTGGACGCTGTTGAGACGGATCTGGCTGCCTCGCGCCATACGTATCGCACTGCCGACGATAGCTGGCGAGGTGGTTCTGCAACTGAAAGCGACACCCCTCGCCTTCACCGTGACAGTGATGGATCTCTACGCCGTCGCGTACAAGGTGAGGCAGGACACCCTGCTCGTTTATGAACCGCTGATGATCGTCACGGTGTTCTACATCTTGCTGACGCTTCTGATCACCCGCACCTTCAGGCTCGTCGAGGCGCAAATCCCGGTTCGCAGCTGAATTATCAGCTCGGCCCCAAGACGATGAAATTCAAGGAATTCTGCAGGAAGGTCTTCCATGTCCTCGAACATCTCTACTCCCTTCGCAACTGACGGTTGGGGCTCGAATGCACGCATGACGCTGTTGTCGCCCGTAAGCGGCGGTGTCGTCCTACGTCGGGAAACCCTGGCGCTCGACGGCGGACTGACCATCGATCCGATCACGAAGGCTATCGCGCCCAACATCTCAATGTCGGTCAACAACATGTTGGTTCCTGGTGACGGCGCCTTTTCCGCGGACGGGGTATCAGACCTGACTGCTCTGCCGTTTCTGTATGCCCGCTGGACCAATCCGACCGTGCGGCAGCTCGAGCAGCGCATGGCCGCACTCGAAGGTGCGGAGGATGCGCTCGCAACAGCAACCGGCGTGGCCGCGATCGCAGCCACCTTCCTGACCTTTCTCAAAGGGGGGGACCATCTGATCATCAGCGACGTCTGCTATGCCGGCGCCTACGAACTGGCACACCGCATATTGCCCGAGTACGGGATCGAGGTGAGCGCCGTGAACATGTCGGTCATTGGCGACGTTGTCGCAGCCTTCCGACCCAACACGCGGCTCGTCCACTGCGAAAGCCCCTGCAATCCAATCCTGCGCCTGACCGATCTGGCCGAAGTCGCGAAGCTGGCACACGAACGCGGCGCGCTGGTTTCCGTCGATTCCACGCTTGCCACGCCGGTCGCGACCCGCCCGGCCGTACTCGGCATCGATCTCGTCATTCACTCCCTGACCAAGTTCATCAACGGGCACGGCGACGCCTTGGGTGGCGCCGTGTGCGGGCGCAAGGATCTGGTGGAAAAAATCCGCTCTCGTACTGGAGTTTATCTCGGCGCTTCTTTGTCTGCCCAGAATGCCTGGCTCATCATGCGCGGGATCGACACGCTCTTTCCCAGGCTCCGGACCATGTCCGCTTCTGCGATGCAGATCGCCCGTTTTCTCGCCAAGCATCCAAAAATCAGGTCTGTCACCTACCCCGGCCTGGAAAGCCATCCGCAGCATGCCTTGGCAACACGTCAGATGGATGTATTCGGGGGAGTTCTGACCTTCCAGACCGACGACCCGCAGGCGATGGCAGCCCAACTCGCTGACAGGCTCCGCGTAGCGCACTACGCCTTTTCGCTTGGTCACCAGCGCAGCATCGTTGTCCTTCTCGATACGAACGAAATGATGAAATCGACTTACGGTCTGCGGGGCGCTCAGCTCGACGACTACCGCGCCTTCGCGGGAGACGGCGTCTTTCGCCTTTCCATTGGCCTGGAGTCGGTGGACGACCTGATCGAGGATCTTGACCAGGCGCTGCGTGCCTAAGGCTCTTGCGCGAGGGGATATGATGACCGTTGAGAGGACCGAAACCGATATGCTCGGCGAGCGGGATCTGCCCGCCGACGCGCTGTTCGGCATCCACACGCTGAGGGCAGCGGAGAATTTCGACGTATCCGGAATCCGCCTGCGGGACTTCCCGGAATTCGTTCAATCGCTTGCCATGGTCAAAAAGGCGGCTGCACGAACCAACAAGGAGCTGCAACTACTGGCTCCCGATGTTGCCGATGCAATCGATCGAGCCTGCGATCGACTGATCACCTGCGAGGACCTCACCGACCATTTCCCGATCGACATGATGCAGGGAGGCGCCGGGACCTCGACCAACATGAACGTCAATGAGGTGGTCGCGAACCTGGCGCTTCTGGAGATAGGCAAGGTGCCGGGCGACTACGCCGCGGTTCACCCCAATGACCATGTCAACCTGTCCCAGTCGACTAACGATGTCTATCCGACGGCCATCCGGGTAACGGTGATGCGCGGCTGCGCCGTCGTGCTCGAAGCGCAGCGAAGGCTGCGAGATACCTTTGGCAGAAAGGGTGAGGAATTCGCTAATATCGCCAAGGTCGGACGCACCCAGTTGCAGGACGCGGTTCCAATGTTCCTTGGTCAGGAGTTCGACGCTTTTGCCGAGACCATTGACGAAGACATAATCCAGCTTCGAAAAGCCATGGAACTGATGCGGGAAATGAACCTCGGAGGCACCGCCATCGGCACCGGCTTAAATGCGCCCGAGGGATTCTCAGTCAGCGCCTGCCGTCATCTTTCGGAAATTTCTCGGCTTGAAATGGTTCCGGCACGCAACTTCGTGGAAGCAACGTCCGACACCGGAGCCTTTGTGTCGTTTTCGGGCACGCTGAAGCGGATCGCTGTCAAGCTTTCCAAGATATGTAACGATTTGAGGCTGCTCTCCAGTGGCCCTCGGGCTGGCCTTGGTGAAATCAGATTGCCTCCGCGACAGGCCGGCTCGTCGATCATGCCGGGCAAGGTCAACCCAGTCATTCCCGAGATGATGAACCAGATTGGCTTTCAAATCATTGGCAACGATCTGACGGTGACACTGGCGGCGAGCGCTGGACAATTGCAGTTAAACGCGATGGAGCCCGTGATCGTTCTCAACATCCTGCAATCGATGCGACTTCTGGCGCGCGGCATGGATATCCTGCGCGAACGTTGCGTCGACGGCATCGAGGCGGATGCCGATCGCTGCCGCTTTCTCTATGATCAGTCGCTCATTCTGGCCGCATCGCTCAATCCAGTTGTCGGATATAGCAAGGCTGCACTCTTGGCCAAGGCGGCGCTCGCTTCCGGCACAAGCCTTCGCCAGGCTGCTGAGGCCGATGGCTCGTTCAGCCGTGCACAACTGGATCAGATTTTCGGCGTCGCGCAGTCCTCCTCTGTTGTGCTGAAACGCATTTAACTCCCGAATCGACCATGGCCGTATTTACCCAGCTTTCCGACGATGACCGCGAAGCGATTTCGGTCGCCTACGGCATAGCCCCGCTGACCTCGGTGATTGGCATTGCCGACGGAGATACCGAGACGACCTATCTCTTCCGGTCACAGCGGGGCGAGTACATCGTCACTCTGTTTGAAAACGGCGCTGAGCCGTTCGATCTTGAACGCGCGTTTCGGACCATGGAGTTGTTGTCGGCCGCGTGTGTTCCCTGCCCTAAAACGTTCCGCACCGAAACGGGCGGGGCGACGATCCGTCTGTCCGGGAAGCTCGTGGCGGTGGTCGGCTTTGTCCAGGGCACGCAATCGGCTTGCGCAAGCCCGGCCCAGTGTTTCGATCTCGGGCGGCGCCTCGCGCAGATCCATCGAACGCTGATGCCTGCCTCTCCCGAAAAGAGGGAGGGACTGCCAAGGGGACCAATCCATGGGGCGCTGTTTCCGGACAATGTGTTTTTTCTCGGCGATTGCGTCAGTGGCATCATCAATTTCAGGCTTCGCCATGACGATGTCCTGATCGCAGAACTGGCAGACGTGTTGGTTCGATGGACGATGCTGAGCAACGGGGCGCTGGATGGGGAGCGCGCGGAGGCAATTCTCAAGGGATATTGCCGCGTCCGCCAGTTGCAAGACAACGAGCGCCAAGCACTGGCGGCCTTTGCTCTCGCTGCGGCTGCGACTTTTATAGCTGTTTCGGAAGGTAGTATTGATCTACGGGTTCGTGCCGAGAACGCGTTCCTATCAGCGCAAAGCCTGTTTGCAGCTAGAGAAACTCCTATTGGTGCCGCATGAAAAGGCTTCTTGACCGGGCAGACGAGCGTATTCTTATGGAACTGACCAGGAACGCGCGTATTTCGCATGCGGACCTGGCCGCGAGGGTCAATCTTTCTCGCAACGCCGTCCGCCAGCGGATTGAACGCCTGGAGCGGGATGGCCTAATTCGGGGATATACGATCGTTGCAGGCGAAGGACGCATCGCGACTTCAACGATTGCGGCACTGATGTTTGTTTATCGCAATGACCGGATGCGGGGGGCCGACGTCATTCAAGCACTGCGACGGATCCCAGAGGTCGTCGCCTGCGACGTGATGAGCGGCGAATTCGACCTGGTCGTCCGTGTAGAGGCGACGGAGGCCGATCGCACACGGCAGATCTGGCAGGAGATTTCCGCATTGCCCGGTGTGCGAGACACCCTCACAGCGTTCGCGCTATCGTCGATGATCCGGCGTTGAACCTTTATGGATTCCCCTCCTTAGGCCGTGCGACCGATGGGAGGGATGTCCGACTTGGGGGCCGAGAGCGGGCTGTCCGCTTTCTGCAAGAAAGTCGAAAAGCCACCTTCTCCCGGAAGGCTAGTGCTTCAAGATCTGGCTGAGGAACAATTTCGTTCGCTCGTGGCGCGGGTGACTGAAAAACTCGTCGGGCGTGCCCTCTTCGACGATCTGCCCAGCGTCCATGAAAATGACGCGGTCGGCCACTGCACGGGCAAAACCCATCTCATGCGTTACACACACCATGGTCATGCCGTCGCGGGCCAATCCAGTCATGGTCTCCAGCACCTCCGAGACCATTTCCGGGTCGAGGGCAGAGGTCGGTTCGTCGAAAAGCATGACGTCCGGTTTCATGCACAGGCTGCGGGCGATCGCGACACGCTGTTGCTGGCCGCCCGACAGCTGGACCGGGAACTTGTTCGCCTGCTCGGGAATACGGACCCGTTCGAGGAACTGAATAGCGGTCTTGCGTGCTTCCATGGCGGAAACACCTTTGACCCACATTGGCCCGGCCATGCAGTTCATCAACACCGTCATATGCGGAAACAGATTGAAGTGCTGGAACACCATGCCAACATTGGAGCGGACGGCGGCGAGGTTCTTCATCTTGCCATGCAGAGCGACGCCGTTGACGACGATATCGCCGCCCTGATGCGCTTCGAGGCGGTTGAAGCAGCGGATCAGTGTCGACTTGCCCGAGCCGGACGGCCCGCAGATGACGATGCGCTCGCCTTTGTGGACAGTCAGGTTGATGTCCTTCAGCGCGTGGAACTGGCCGTACCATTTGGAAACTGCCCTGGCTTCAATGATAACCCGCGCGCTCATCGCACTTTGCTCCTGGCGTAGTGCCGTTCGATCCGCGACTGGATCAGCTCGAGGCAGATCGACAGCACCCAATAAATGATGGCGGCCGAGATCAGCATTTCCATGTGCTGGAAGGTCTTCTGGCCGAGCGTTCGTGCCAGGAACATCAGCTCCCAAACGCCGATGACGGAGACCAGCGAAGAATCCTTCAGCATCGAGATGAACTGGTTGCCGGTCGGCGGAATGATGACCGGCAATGCCTGCGGCAGGATGATGCGGCGCATGGTCAAGGCGAAGCCGAACCCATGGAGCGCGAGGCCTCACATTGGCCCCGATCGATGCTCTGAATGCCGGAGCGGAAGATCTCGGTCATGTAGGCGCCGTAGCAGAGCGACAGCGCCAGTATGCCGGCGGGCACGGCATTGATGACGAAGCCGAGCTGCGGCAGCATCTCAGGTTCGGGAGCGGCTCCGCCTTTGCACAATCCGCAGATGAGGCGTCGACGGTTCTCGAAACTCAGCTGCTCCCGAGTTCCACCAATTTGCATATTTCCCCGGAGGGCTTGGAGTCGTCTCGTATGGGGATGCAGCGCTGCCTTGCGGGGCGCGGTGCGATGGCCTCATTTCCGAGCACCCCTGACCGCTACACACCGCGATGATGCCCGAAAACTTCCTCGTAGGCACCCCCGTTCCCCGGCTGCATTGGCGACGGGCGAGCCAGCGGGCCACTAGGAACGCTGGAACTACGTGAGATGGCTGCGTGTGGACAATTTGGTGCAGTCTAGGCTTCGACTGGACGGGTGTCACACTACCGCATGGGAAGAGCGCTCTTTCTGGAAAGGAGACGAGAATGGTTAAGCCGAAGAAAAACGGCAAGGCAGTTTCAAGGCTGTTCGAGTCTAACATCAACCGTGACAGCAGCTTGCTGCCGATGCTGATCGGCGGGCTTGTCCTGAATCATCATCGGGGCAACCGTCGTTATGATGTTCGTTTAGTTTCGCAGGGATACCGACGCGAATAGCGGCCGTGACCCACCCGCCATTAGGCCTGCTGATCAATTTGACAGGACTCTGGCCTCGTTACGTGGATGTGTGGTGACGCGAAGCTCAACGGCGGGCGCGGTCGATAGAGATGTTGCTAGGCGCGCATCCGTACGCCGCCGCGTAATCTGCGCCTGCCCATCGCCCGCAGCCGACATCGAGACTTATTACATTTTTGACCTTCGGCTCGAAAGCAGGAGGGGGAACGACTGGGCAACACTGTGGGACTTTCCGTGGGACTTTGCGTGCCGAACTCTGCCAATGTACGCCGTTCGTTCCGCTCTTCCATTTTGGGGCTTGCTCAAAATGGTTCGGAACCCTATGGGGATGCCGTTCGGAGTGTAGCGCAGCCTGGTAGCGCACCTGATTTGGGATCAGGGGGTCGCGTGTTCGAATCACGCCACC
>NZ_RZSN01000122.1:0-18704 GCF_003997315.1 Mesorhizobium sp. M1A.F.Ca.IN.020.04.1.1 | reverse complement strand
CAGGTCTGGGATGCTGCAGCCGGGCCGAAAGTGCTGCCGCTGCCGCATCCGTCATGGCGAAACACCGGCTGGCTGAAGAAGAATCCGTGGTTTGAAATGGATTTGCTGCCATTCCTGCGCTCGGAAATCCGCTATCGCCTCAATTAGGCATCTTGCAAGAAATCACTCGCTTTTGCCGGCATTGGCAGAATTTCTTTCTTGTGAAAGGGCCTGATAAAAAGGATTATAGCCAAACTATTCCGCTGGAGCCTTCCCATGGACCGCCTAGACAGAAAAATTCTTCGCCTCCTGCAGGAGGACGCGACGCTTGCGGTCGCCGATGTCGCCAAGAAAGTCGGCCTGTCGACCACGCCGTGCTGGCGGCGCATCCAGAAGCTCGAGGAAGAGGGCGTCATCAAGCGGCGCGTGGCCATTCTCGACCATGAGAGGGTCAATGTGCGCGTCACCGTCTTCGTCTCGATCCGCACCAATTCGCACAGCCATGAATGGCTGCGGCGCTTCTCCGAGGTCATCCAGGAATTTCCGGAGGTGGTCGAGTTCTACCGCATGAGCGGCGACGTCGACTATCTCTTGCGCGTCGTGGTGCCCGACATTGCCGCCTACGACGCCTTCTACAAGCGGCTGATCGCCAAGATCGAGATCCGCGACGTGTCGTCCTCGTTTGCCATGGAGCAGATCAAGTACACGACCGAGATCCCGCTCGACTACATGATCCTGGACAAGGAGTCGGGGGCCAACGCGGCCTGAGCAGCGCTCGCGCTTCCCGCTATGCGCGAAGTTGCGAGACCTAGTTCTTCTTTTTGTTGAGGAAATTCCACGGCGAGTTGACCGGGAGCGTGACGGCGTCCGGCACGCTGTCGACATCAGCCACCTCGGCCTTGCGCACGGTATAGCCGGACTGCACGATCAAGACGCCGTCCAGGATGAAGAGTTGGCTCTTCTCCATGCCGGGCTTCAGCACGCCGGTGACGGAGACCGGCTGGTATGCCTCCGCCATCCTGTAAGGATGCGCCGGCGTTACCAGCACGATCTGGTTCGGCGGCGGCGTCGGCATGTGGCTGCAGGCGCCGGTCCAAGGCACCAGCAGGAACTGGTAGACGAGGTCGCCCTCGCGATCGACCGGCAAGGCGTAGCCGGACAATTGAACGGTCTTGTCCTGCAGATTGAGCGACAGTGTCTCACCGTGATCGGGCAGTTTTGCCGCGATCATCGGCAGGTTGGCGTCCTCGGCGACCGCCTGCGTCGCCGGGCGCAAGTCTTTCCAGAAGATATGCGCGACGTCGGCCGCGGCGTCGGCTCTCGCGGTGGCGAGCATAAGCACGATCGCCAGCGTCGCGCTTGATCTGAAACGCCTGCTCATGGTCGTCATCCTCCGCCAGTCCCATTTCCGAAGCGAGTAAAAGCGTCGTGAGCTTACTTCGCTGAGATCAAGGTCGTGTGGTCGCGAGCCGTTCGAGCTGTTTGACATCCGAAAGTTCCTTCACCGCGTCCTTGCCGATCCAGCGTGCCGTCTTGTCGGACGACGCCGCCAGTTCTCGGCCAGCGCAAGGGCAGGGGCGTGCAGCGCCACCGACCGCTTGCCGATCTGCCGCAGCGCCCAGTTCACCGCCTTGCGGACGAAGTTGCGCGGATCGCCCGCATGCGTCTCGATCAGCGGCAGAGCAGCGAGGAAGCTCGCGTCCGGCTCCTTCTTCAGATGCACCGCCGCCCAGGCCAGCATGGCAAAGGCGGTGCGGCGGACAAATTCGCGCTCGTCCTCGGCGAATTCCTCGACCAGCTCACGCCAGAACGGTGTTTGGGCGAACAGGTCGGCAACGGTATCGACAATCTCCCAACTGTCGAAATCGGCGGCCCAGCGCCGGCATTGACCGATGTCGAGCTCCTTCGGCTCGCCGGTGAAAGCGGCCATCAATCGCGCTTCGCGAATGTCGGTGTCCCACAAGAGCAGCGACCGTTCCTGGTTCTTCTTCAGCTTGCGCACCAGCGGCCGCAGATCGGAATTGCCGACGCCGAGCGCGGTTCTCGTGTTGATGCCGAATCGCGCCATGCCGGCGCTTTTTTTCTCGCTGCCGATCGAACGCAGATGGGCGACGATCTCGTCGGCGCTCCAGCTTGGATCGGGCAGGACCATCGCCGTCTATTTTTCCAGGCGGGCGAGCAGCGAGGACGTGTCCCAGCGCCTGCCGCCCATGTCCTGCACGTCCTTATAGAACTGGTCGACCAGCGCGGTCACCGGCAGCTTGGCGCCGTTGCGGTTGGCTTCGGCGAGGCAGATGCCGAGATCCTTGCGCATCCAGTCGACGGCGAAGCCGAAGTCATATTTTCCGGCGTTCATCGTCTTGTGGCGGTTCTCCATCTGCCAGGAGCCGGCAGCGCCCTTGGAGATCACCTCGATGACCTTGTTGATGTCGAGGCCGGCCTTCTTGCCGAAATGGATGCCTTCGGCCAGCCCTTGGACGAGGCCGGCAATGGCAATCTGGTTGATCATCTTGGTGAGCTGGCCGGCGCCCACGGGTCCCATCAGCCCGACCATGCGGGCATAGGCATCGATGACCGGCTTGGCCTTGTCGAAGGCGGCCTGCTCACCGCCGACCATGACGGTCAGCACGCCATTCTCGGCGCCCGCCTGGCCGCCCGACACCGGCGCATCGAGGAAGGAAAAGCCGGCCTTGTCGGCGGCTTCGGCCAGTTCGCGCGCGACTTCGGCCGAGGCTGTCGTGTTGTCGATGAAGACAGAGCCCTTCTTCATTGCGGCGAAGGCGCCGCTGGCGCCTGTCGTCACCGAGCGCAGGTCGTCGTCATTGCCGACGCAGGAGAAGACGAAATCGTTGCCTTCGGCCGCTTCGGCCGGTGTCATCGCCAGTCTGCCGCCATGCTGGGCGACCCATTGCTCGGCCTTGGCGGTCGTGCGGTTATAGACGGTGATGTCGTGGCCGCCCTTGTTCCTGAGGTGCCCGGCCATCGGATAGCCCATGACGCCAAGACCGAGAAATGCAACCGATGCCATAAGCCTGCCTTCCAACAAAACAGAGGTTTCAGTGGCGGAAGGTCTAGGCTATGCGAAAAATTCGTCAAGGCGCGCAAAGCCGCATCGACTGATGCAGGCCCGTCCGCTGACGACGCTCTATCGTTTGAGGTGAATGGTGATCCGCCGTTCGATCCATTCGACGCCGTGACGCAGGATCTCGACCAGCACCAGGTAGACGATCGCCACCCAGATATAGGCCTGGATGTCGAAGGATTTTGCGTAGGCGAGCTTCGCGTTGCCCATCAGGTCGTAGACGGTGATGATGGCGACGATCGCGGAAGCCTTGATCATCAGGATGAGCTCGTTGCCGTAAGGCCGCAGCGCCACGATGATCGCCTGCGGCATGATCACCTTGCGCAGCGTCTGCAGCTTGTGCAGGCCGAGCGAGGCCGCGCCTTCCCACTGGCCCCGCGGAACGCTTTCGATGGCGCCGCGCAGGATCTCTGCCTGATAGGCGGCGGTGTTGAGCGAAAAGGCAAAGACGCCGCAGTAGAACGCCTCGCGGAAGAACCACCATAGTCCGACGGTTTGCAGCTCGGGGCGGAACGAGCCGATGCCGTAATAGACGAGGTAGGTCTGCACGAGCAGCGGGGTGCCGCGGAAGAAGTAGACGTAGCAATAAGCCAATCCGGAAAGGATGCGGTTCTTGGACATCCGGCCGTAGGCAACCGGCAACGAGAGAATAGCGCCCGCCACCATCGAAACGGAGACCAGCGACAGGGTGGTTGCGAGCCCCTGCAGATAGGCCGGCGCGTATCTGGCGAAGAAATCGGCGTTCCAGGCGTGGACCAGATAGGCCACGATGCCGATGCCGAAAAGGCCCCAGAGGCAGACCAGCGCGTAGCCTATGATGCGCACGCGCGGCCAGCCGCGAGCCCGGGACGGTGGCCTGTCAACCGCAATAGCCTGGCTGACGCTCATCGAGCCTCCCTCCGCCCGAGCGAGCGCTGGATATAGCCGGTGGCGACCGAGGACAGGATGGCCAGCACAAGGAAGACCAGCGCCGCGACACTGTAAAAGAGGAAGGAATGCTTGGTGACGCGCGCCGCGACACCGGCATTGCGCAGGGTTTCCGCTAGGTTGACGACCGACACCAGCGAGGTGTCCTTGAGCAGGCTGAGCCAGCAATTCTCCAGACCGGGGAAGGCGATGCGCAGCAGTTGCGGCAGGATCACCAGGCGCATCGTCTGCCATTTCGAAAGGCCAATGGCGTAGCCGCCCTCATACTGGCCCTTGGGAATGGCGCGAAAGGCGGAGAGAAAGACTTCGCTGGCGTAGGAGGAGAAGATCAGCGCCAGCACGATCATGCCGGCAATGAAGCTGTTCACGTCGATTGTCGCCTCGGGCTCGAACAGGCGGACGACATATTGCAGCAGCAGCGGCATGCCGAAGAAGAACAGGAACAGCGTCACCAGCTCGGGCAGGCCGCGAAAAACAGTGGTGTAGATGTTGGCTGCGAGCCGGAGCGCGGGCTCTTCGTGTTGCTTGGCGAAGGCGACGAAGAACCCGATCGCCAGGCCTATCGGCAATGTCGCAAGCGCCAGCGCGACCGTGACCAGCACACCAGACGCAATGTCGTCACTCCAGCCATCCGGTCCCCAACTGAGAAGTGTCCAAATGCTTTGGGCTGGCATTGGCGGGGCGTGTCTCCGTGGCGATCCCGGAATGGAGGCAGGGCGGCGAGGTGATCCTCACCGCCCTGAGCGCAAATGATTAGGACTCGGCGCCGTAGACGTCGAACTTGAAGTACTTGTCGTTGATTTCCTTGTACTTTCCGTTCTTGCGGATAGCGTCGATCGCGGAATTCAGCTTGTTGACCAGGTCGGTTTCGCCCTTGCGCACGGCAATGCCGGCGCCCGGTCCGAAGATCTCGACCGGCTGCGGCGAGGGCTGGCCGAGGATCTTGCAGCAGGCGCCGTCGGGCGAATCCAGCCACTGCTGCAGCACGACAATGTCGTCCTCGATGGCGTCAAGACGGCCATTGGCAAGGTCGGCCTGTTCCTCGGGGCTGCTCGGATAGCCCTTGATCGTGCTGTCGGTGTAGGTCTTCGAGGCATAGTTGAAGTGGGTCGTCGTGGTGGCGACGCCGATCGTCTTGCCGGCGAGGTCTTCCTTGGTCACGCCCTTGAGCGGCGAGTCCTTCGGCACGGCGATCGCCGACGGAGTGTTGTAATATTTGTGGGTGAAGTCGACCTTTTCCTGGCGCTCTGGCGTGATCGACATGGAAGCGACGATGGCGTCGAACTTGCCGGCCTGGAGCGCCGGGATGATGCCGTCCCAATCCTGCGCGACGAAGGTGCACTTCACCTTCATTTCGTCGCAGAGGGCCTTGGCGATGTCGATGTCGAAGCCGACCAGCTGGCCGTCCGAGGTCAGGTTGTTGAAGGGCGGGTACGCGCCTTCGGTGCCGATCCTCAGGGTCTTTTCCTGAGCCTGGGCGACGCCAAGTGTCAGCAGCGCGGCCGAAGCGGCAAGCGCGATACGCAGTGCAATACGCATGATAATCCTCTCATATTGTCATGGCCGCTGTCCCGTGCGGCTCTTGTGGGCGGAGCCTTTTTGACCGCCCGCTGCGCGGGATACTCCCACTCTTTGCAAGAAAAAAGCAACTGCAAAAACAACAGCAAACGGCAATCGCCGTGTGCCGCTGCGTTACTTGGCTGGACTGACGAGACCGGTCGCGCGCTCGATAAAATCGGCTATCGATTTCGTATCGTCGAGGTTGAAGACGGGCAGCTTTTCGCCTTCGACCGGAAAGTCGGCGGCGACAGCCACGATGTTCGGGTCGTTGATCGAAAGCGGCGTCCGGTCCTTGGCCTCCAGCCGTCTCGCTTCGATCTTTTGGTGTGCTTCGCGCTTGTAGCCTTCGACCAGCACGATGTCCGAGGGCGCCAGCCGCGCCAGGATGTCGTCCAGCGTTGGCTCGTCCGCGTTGCGCAGTTCGTGCATCAATGCCCAGCGCCGGCCGGAGACGATCGCGACCTCCATCGCGCCGGCCTGGCGGTGGCGGAAACTGTCTGTGCCGGGCTTGTCGATGTCGAAGTCATGATGGGCATGCTTGACCGTGGAGACCGTCCAGCCGCGCCGAACCAGTTCGGCGACCAGCTTCTCGGTCAGGGTCGTCTTGCCGGAGTTCTTCCAGCCGGTGATGCCGAACACGCGTCTCATGGCTCAAGGCTTTGCAACAGACGCTCGGCCTCCGCAAGATCGTCGGGCGTGTTGATGTTGAAGAACGGGTCGATCCGCTCGCCTCCGGCTTCGAGCATCGGAAACTCCACCTCGACAAAACCATGCCGCTCCACGAAGGCCGAGACCCGGCGATTGTCCTCCTCAACCAGGAAATGGCGCAGGGCATCGCGCAGGCCGAGCGGCCAGAGCGCGAAGGTCGGGTGCCACCTGCCGTCGGAACTGGCGACCGCGATCGCGCCCGGCCGTGCCCGAGCGGCAACGGCCAATCGCTCGACGAGATCGGCGGGGAAGAACGGCGTGTCGCCGGCCGCGCTGACCAGCGACCGGTAGCCCGTGTCCGCTGCCGCCCATTCGAGGCCGGTGAGGATGCCGGCGAGCGGGCCGGCATGGCCCTCTATCGTATCGGCAAGCACCGGAAGGTTGGTGCCGGCAAACCGTGCCGGATCGCCGTTGGCGTTGAGCACCAGCGTGGCGACCTGCAGTGTGAGACGCGCGGCGACATGCTCGATCAGCCTGACCTTGCCCAGCGAAAGCAGCGTCTTGTCGCCGCCGCCCATGCGGCGCGACTGGCCTCCCGCCAGGATGATGCCTGCAACGCTTCGATCCATCGGGCCTATATGCCGTCCGGCGCCATGTCGGGTCCAGCGCTTTCGGCGGCAGGCTGGCGCCTGCCGACGAGGCGCTCGCGGTAGAGCGCGTAGAGGCCGGAGCCGATGATGATCGCGGCGCCGACGATCATCGGCAGGTCGGGGATATCGCCGAAGATGACGAGGCCGAGCACTATCGACCAGAGCAGCGCCGTATAGCGGAAGGGCGCGATGAAGGAGATGTCGCCCGAGCGCATCGCCATGATGATGAACTGATAGCCGATGAGCACGAGCACGGCGGCCAGCGCCAGCAGCGCCGTCGACTCGGCGGTCATTGGCGTCCAGCCGCCCATCGGCGGGAGCAGCAGCGCACCCAGGATCGTCATGGCCAGCGCAGTCGCGGTCGATACCAGCATGGTCGGGATCGCTTGCGGGATGCGCTTGGTGGCGAGATCGCGCACCGCGCAGCAGGCGACGCTCGCCAGCGCCAGCAACGAATAGGCGCTGAAACCCTCGAAGCCCGGCCGCACGATGATCAGTACGCCGGCGAAGCCGACGGCAATGGCGAGCCAGCGGCGCCAGCCGACGCCCTCGCCGAAGAACAGTGCGGCGCCCATCGTCACGGCCAGCGGCAGCGCCTGCAGAACGGCGGAGACGTTGGCGATCGGCAAATGGGCAAGGGCGATCAGGAACGACACGGTCGCGCCGGCTTCGCCGGCGACGCGCAACGCGACCATCGGCTGCAGCATGGCGCGCGGATCAGCAAGCGCGCCGCGCCGCCAGGCGAGCAGACCGACGAAGAGCGAGGCGAAGGCGCCACGCACCAGCATTACCTGTGCCATGTTCATCGATTCGGATGAGAATTTGGTGATCGCGTCGTTCAAGGTGAAGCCGATCATGGCCACGACCATGAACAGTGCGCCGCGAAGATTTGGCGAAAGAGGCAAGGGCGCTTCCGGGTTATGTTCTCTCGCAAGCGTCTAACAGCCAGCGGCAAGACAGCAACGTCAAAGAAATGGGCCACAGGAGGTTCCTGCGGCCCTCAATATCGGCTGCAATCCCGGAGCGATTATTTCGGTGTCAGCGTCTCGGTGCCGTTGCCGTTTGGCCGGCGATGGTCCACAGCCCGTGCAACGAGCCGTCCTTCTCCACCTTGTAGACGACGAGGCCGATTTCCTTGCCCATCACACAGCCGGCGGAAAAGGCATCATCGTTGCGCATGCAAATGCCGTCGCAGGACGAGCCGCCGGTTTCCCAATGGATCGTGCAGGTTGTGTCGCTGGTCAGTGTGATGGTTGCCTCGCCGCCATATTTCGATCCGTCGAAATTGGTGCCGGCGACAGTGTAGGTGCCACCGATCGACTGAGCGGCCGCAGGCACCAAGGCAATCCCGAGCATTGCAAGCGAAGCCAAGAATTTGCGCATGAGAATTCCCCCTGAATGCGAAAATCGCTTCATGAGGCTAGGCCGGAACAAGTCGGCGGTAAATCGGGTGGAAGTCGGCGCGGATGGTTTATTTCCAGTGCGCCGAGCGCAGCTCAAGGGCCGCGCAGGCTGGCGGCGATCGCCCCGGTCAGCGGATCGTATTTCGCCTTAAGCGAGGAAGGATACTCGATCCAGACGGTGCGGATGACACCATCCTTTCCGAACAGGCGCCGTTCGTAGAAGACCTTGTCGCCCTTGATGCCAGAAACCACCGCCCAATTCTTCCCGGACTTGCTGTAAGTGATCTTGTAGCCCGGCCCGGTGTTTGCCTTTTCGTCGGCGACGAAGCCCTTCGGAGTGTCGTTGTCGATGTTATAAATGCCCGAGCAGGTCAGGCTGGCGCCGTCGGGTGCGCTCCATTGCTGCCCATCGCCGTTTTCTGGCTCGGGCAAGCGGTCGCTGAAAATCTCGTCGGGAAAGGTGCAGGACGTGCCGAAGCGCGCATTGACGTAGGTGAACGGCTTTGCGATTGCCGCTGTCGTCGCAATCGTCAGCAACGAGAAGGCGATCACCAAAGGCGCGCCCTGGACGAGATGAACACACTTCATGATGCCCCCAAGGTCCGTGACCGAGGGTGATCCTGCACCAAATCGGAGAAAAAATCAGCCGCCGGTGACGCTCATATGGCGCGATACCGAGGGTCGGCTGGTGCGGCGGTCGATGACGAAATCATGGCCCTTCGGCTTGCGCCCGATCGCCTCGTCTATGGCCTCGCCGACCAGCTCATTGCCTTCGGAGGCGCGCAGCGGCGCTCTCAGGTCGGCGGCGTCCTCCTGGCCGAGGCACATATAGAGCGTGCCGGTGCAAGTCAGCCGGACGCGGTTGCAGCTTTCGCAGAAATTATGCGTCATCGGGGTGATGAAACCGAGCCGACCGCCGGTCTCGGCGACCTGGACATAGCGGGCAGGGCCGCCGGTCTTATAAGGAATGTCGGTCAGCGTGAACTGGCGCTCAAGCGAGGCGCGCAGCAGCGACAGCGGCAGATACTGGTCCGTGCGGTCGGCGTCGATCTCGCCCATCGGCATGGTCTCGATGACCGTCAGATCCATGCCGCGACCATGCGCCCAGCGCAGCATCTCCGGTATTTCAGCGTCGTTGAAGTCGCGCAGCGCCACGGCATTGAGCTTGACCTTCAGGCCCGCCGCTTGCGCGGCGTCGATGCCTTCCATGACCTTGCCGAGATTGCCCCAGCGGGTGATCTGGCGGAATTTGTCGGCGTCGAGCGTGTCAAGCGAGACGTTGATGCGCTTCACGCCGCAGTCGGCGAGCTCGGCGGCAAAGCGCGACAGCTGCGAGCCGTTGGTGGTGAGCGTCAGCTCTTCCAGAGCGCCGCTCTCAAGATGCCGCGACAGCTGGCGAACCAGATGCATGATGTTCTTGCGCACCAGCGGCTCGCCGCCGGTGAGCCTGAGTTTCCTGACGCCCTTTTCGATGAAGACGCTGCAGAGCCGGTCGAGCTCCTCGAGCGAGAGCAGATCCTTCTTGGGCAAAAAGGTCATGTCCTCGGCCATGCAATAGGTGCAACGGAAATCGCAGCGGTCGGTAACCGACACGCGCAGATAGCTGATCGTGCGACCGAAAGGGTCGATCATGTCCATTGCAAGCGCTTCCGTGGCCTGAGCAGCGTCGTTATATACGGCTATGTGATACGATCCAACCGCGCATTCAAGATAGAAGCTCTCGATCTTTGGTAACATTCCCCGACCGACATTCTCTGTCGGCTGCCTTCTATCACCTTTTCGCGCTGCGCGAACCGGCGTAGGGAAGGGCGCAACGCATATAGGAAGAAACATGACGGCGCCGAAGGAACTCAGGGTCTCGAAGGACCGCAAGCTGCTCACCGTCACCTTTGCCGGGCATCAGCCGTTCGAACTGCCGGCGGAGTTCTTGCGCGTGGCCTCGCCTTCTGCCGAGGTGCAGGGCCATTCGCCGGATCAGCGCGTGACTGTGCCCGGCAAGCGCAATGTCGCGATTCTTAAGATCGAGCCGGTCGGCAATTACGCGGTGCGCATCACCTTCGACGATTTCCACGACACCGGCATCTTCACCTGGAACTATCTTCACACGCTCGGGCATGAAAAGGACGAGCGCTGGAACGCCTACCTCGCCGAGCTGGCCGAGAAGGGGCTCAGCCGCGACCGCTAGCCTGGCGCCAAGACGTTTGACTGGGTGTCGTCAAAGCGTCATGGACATAGAGTAGCGCCGGCAAAAGGTCAGGAGGCGGAAAAGATGTCGCTCATCACATCGGTCGAACAGCTCGAAGCCCTCTACGGCCTGCCTGGCGAGGCCTCCGTCGTCAAGGAGCTTGACCATGTGATCCCGGAGTATGCAGCCTTCATCGAAGCCTCGCCTTTCGTGGCGCTGGCGACCTGCGGGCCGGAGGGGCTGGACTGCTCGCCGCGCGGCGATCTCGCCGGCTTCGTGCGCCTCCTGGACGAAAAAACGCTGATGATGCCCGACAGGCGCGGCAACAACCGCGCCGATTCGCTGAAGAACATCATTCGCGATCCGCGCGTCGGGCTGCTCTTCCTTGTGCCGGGCTCCGGCACGACGCTGCGCGTCAACGGCCGCGCCCATATCACAGCCGATGCCGAGCTTTGCGCGTCCTTCATGGTCGATGGCAAGCCGGCACGGTCGCTCACCGTCATCGCCGTCGACGCGGTCTATTTCCAGTGCGCCCGAGCCATCGTGCGCTCGGAGCTCTGGAACCCGGCAAAGCATGTCGACCCGAAGTCGCTGCCGACGCCCGGCCAGATCCTCGAGATCACCAGCCGCAGGAATATCAATGGCGCCGCATATGACAAGGAATGGCCGGAGCGGGCAAAGAAGACGATGTGGTAGCGGCCTCGAGAGCGCCCGGTCAGGCCTCCTTCAGGACGTCGGCGATCTTGCGCATCTGCTCGCCGATCATGTCGCACTGCTCCGGCGTCGACTGGCTCATCGCCTTCTCGATGAGCGCCATATGTACTTTCAGCGCCCGCATCAGCAGGGCCTCGCCGGCTTCGGTGAGGTTCAACCGCAGCACGCGTTTGTCCTTTTCGTCGCCTTCGCGCCGCAACAGGCCGCGGGCTTCCAGTTGCGGCAACAGCATCGTGATGTTCGAGCGGCCGACCAAGAGCTTGCGGGCAAGGTCGTGCTGCGACATCCCGGGATGACGGTAGAGGTTCATCAGCACGTCGAGCTGCGCCGGTTTGAGATCGAGCGGCGCGAGCTTCACCGCCAGCGTGCGCTCCAGCACATGGCAGGCGCGCGCCACCGCAACCCAGTTGCGGAAGCGCGGATTGTCCCAGGGCAGCTCTTGCTTAATGTTCATGTTTGAACTATTATGTTCATGCTTGAACGAATGGTTGGACCGACACTATGGCATCATTTGGATTGAAGGTCATCCGAGGCGTCTTCGGCGCGGCCGAGCATGTCGCGCCGCGTCTCAGTGGCCGCGCCGCGTTCGAATTGTTCTGCCGGACGCCAAACGTCAAGGCCTTGAGCGATGGCGAGCGCCGCGCAGTCGAGCGCGCTGCGGGTTTCATGGCCGAGGCGCGCCATCACCGGCTGAAGACGAAGGCGGATTGCGTTGCGGTGCATGAGTTCCGGCCGGGGCCGGGCAGGGGCTCCCGCGGCACCGTGCTCGTCATCCATGGCTGGCGCTCGCGCACCGAATATATGCGAACTCTGATCGATGGGTTTCGCGACGCCGGCTACAAGGTGGTCTCGCTTGACCTGCCGGGCCACGGCCATTCGCTCGGGCGACATCTCAATATGGTGACCGCGGTCGACGCCGTGCGAGTCGCAGGCGAATGGTTCGGCCCGTTTGCCGCCGCCGTCGGCCATTCCTTCGGCGGCGCCGTCGCCGCCAATGCGGTTGCCGCTTCGGTGAAAGGCATGCCGCCGCTTGCGGCCGAGAAACTGGTTCTAATCGCGGCGCCGAGCTCGCTGCCGGCGATCTTCGACGATTTCAGCCACCGGCTCAATGTCGGGCCGCGCTCCCGGGTCGCCATGGCGGATCGGGTGAAGCATTTGTCGGGACGGCCGCTCAGCGATTTCACGGGCGACCGCCAGCTCGCCGAGGCTCCGGTGCCGACGCTGATCATCCATGCGCCGGACGACCGCGAAGTCCATGCCGATCACGCAAAACGATATGCGGGAGCCGGCGATCATGTGAGCTTGCATTGGGCCGAAGGGCTTGGCCACCGCCGCATCCTTGCCGACAAGGATGTCGTCGCGCGCGCCGTGGGCTTCGTCGCCGAGGAACGGCAACCGGCGCTGCATTGAAAATGACTGCGGGAGACGCCTGCTGGCGTCTTCCGTCCGTAGTTGCGAATGGCTCAGTCGGCCTTCTTCTTCTGCCCTGGCTCGACCGGCAGGCCGGCAGCCTTCCAGGCTGTGTAGCCGCCAAGGATGTGTTTGACCGGGGCGAGACCCATGTCCTGCGCCGTCTTGGTCGCCAGCGCCGACCGCCAGCCGCCGGCGCAGAAGAAGACGAAGGTCTTGCCGGAGGCGAAGAACGGCTTGTGGTAAGGGCTTTCGGGGTCGATCCAGAATTCGAGCATACCGCGCGTCACATGCTTGGCGCCGGGAATCTTGCCGTCGCGCTCGACCTCGCGGGGGTCACGTAGGTCGACGAAGATGGTGCCGTCATCCTCCAGCAGCCCGGCAGCTTCCTCAGGCGAAACCACCTCGATCTCGGCATTCGCTTCGTCGAGAAGTTCGCGATATCCCTTCTTCACTGCGCATCCTCCAGGCCATGGCTCGCGCCCGCCGGAATTTCGATCACAAAGACTGCTGTTTGTCACCGGCCGATGTTTGTCAGGAGGGAAGGTCGGCCATGGTCGCCAAGGCCGCACAGCGCCAACGCCTGATTGTTACCGAGGCGTCTGAAACCGGGAGCCGCCCTGCCGCATTGTGTCTCACAGGATGTGAAACTGTTCTGCAACACGGTCGCGAAAATTTATGGAAGCTTAACGGAATCAGTATGAATCGGTACAGTCGCGCATTACATCCGCCATGCGGAGGGCGGGACCGTCTAGCGGCGCGGAACGGGAAACCGGTTTCAACCGGTGCGGGTGAAGCATGAAAATCCTCGGGAACAAAATGGCCGTCATGCCGATCGCGATCGCGACGGCGCTTGCCTTCGGCCAGCAGCCGGCGAGCGCGCAGGGGCTGTTCGACATGCTGTTCGGCGGCGGCATCCGGCACAATTCCCAAGGAGAATTTCCGCCGCCGCCGAAGCCGCGCAAGGTGCAGCCTGGCACAGGCGGTAGCGTCAGGATCAGCAGCCCGACCTACAATACCTACAGGGCCGACAAGCTTGTGCGCGTCGACTTCAAGTCGCTGCTGCCCGCTCCGCCGCCCGCGACCGCGCAAGATGCCGCCTTTGTGCCCTCCGTAACCGGAAGCGCGTTCCGCGACGCGCTGGCGGGCCTGAGCGATTATGAACTCTTTGCCGAGCCCGATATCGCCAAGGCGCTCATCGCCTACTATTCGGCCAATCCGGATTTCATCTGGGTGACAGGGGATGCACCCAACAGCAGGGCGCAGGATGCCGTGCGGGTGCTTGGCGGAGCGGCGAGCTATGGCCTGACGCCTGCCGATTATTCCGTCGATGTTCCTGCGGCGGCCACGAATGCCGCCTTGCCCGAAGCGCGGACCAAGGAACTGGTTCGCTTCGAGATGGCGCTATCGGCGCGCGTGCTGCGCTACGCCCATGACGCCCAGAGCGGCCGAGTCGATCCGAACCGCATGACCGGCTATTACGATTTTCCGGCCAAGCCGCTCGATCTCGAAGGCGTGCTGAAGACGCTGGCGCACACGCAAGAGGTGCGCACCTATCTCGAATCGCGGCACCCGCAGAACCCTGAATATCAGGCGCTGCGCGTCGAGTTGGAGTCGCTCCAGGCAAGCGAGGAGAACGAGATCGTCGTCGATCCGAAGCTGCTCCTGAAGCCCGGTGAAAGCAGCCCGGAACTGCCCAAGCTTTTGACTTTGATCGCGCGCAACCTCGATGACGAGATGGGCGGTGACTTTGGCGAGACCCTCGCCCGGCTCGGCAAGAGCGAGCTTTACGGTCCTGACCTGGTGCCGGTGATCAAGGCGGTGCAGAAGCGGGCCGGCATGAAGGGCGACGGCGTCATCGGCCCGCGCACCGTCGCCTCGCTCGCCGGAACGTCCAAGGCGGACAAGGTCGAGAAGGTCATGGCGGCGCTTGAAGAGCTGCGCTGGCTCCCCTCCGATCTTGGCAGCCCGCGCGTCTTCATCAACCAGCCGGCCTTCACCGCAAGCTACATCGACAACGGCGAGGAGAAGCTGAAGACCCGCGTGGTCATCGGCAAGGTCACCAACCAGACCGCATTTTTCTACAACCAGATCAAGCAGGTCGACTTCCACCCCTATTGGGGCGTGCCGCAGTCGATCATCGTCAACGAGATGCTGCCGAGGCTGCGCAGCGATCCGGGCTATCTGGACCGCGCCGGCTATGAGGTGACGGATTCCAGCGGCAGGCGAGTTCCCTCTGCGGCGGTGGACTGGGGCGCCTACGGTGCCAAAATCCCGTTCAGCGTGCGCCAGCAGCCGAGCGAGGCCAATGCGCTTGGCGAGTTGAAGATCCTCTTCCCCAACAAGCACGCCATCTACATGCACGACACGCCGCAGAAGTCGTTCTTCGGGCGCGACATGCGCGCGCTGAGCCATGGCTGCATACGCCTGCAGGATCCGCGCGGCATGGCGGCCGCTGTGCTCGGCACGTCGGTCGACGACATCGCCGAGAAGCTGAAGCATGGTCATTCGACCGAGAATGTCACGCGCGTCATCCCGGTCTATGTCGCCTATTTCACCGCTTGGCCGGACATGTCCGGCAAGGTCGAATATTTCGACGACGTCTACGATCGCGATTCGAAGCTGATGCAGGCGCTGGATGCGACCGAAGCGGTGCGCGCACCGTCAACCTAAGCGCTCGATGAGCGGCCGCCTGAAAACCGGCATCACGTCCGGCAATGAGCCATAAACGAAACCGGCCACCAGCCCGGCCGCGACGATGATGCCAAGGTCGGCCCAGCGTTCCGGATCGTGCGGCGCGCCCGGCGAGAGCAGCATGAAACCGGCGGCCGCAACCACGCCGCCGAACAGCATATGCAGCCAGAAGCTCCGCAACGAGAAGACCTCGGCAATAAGCGCAAAGATCAGAGTCTGCATGCCGGTCGCCACGATCGTCAGGAAATAGACGAACATGCCAAGCGGCGGCACGACCAGCACGGCGACGGGCGTGAACTGCATCAGCTCGAAATAGCTTGGGGCGTTGGGCAGCGAGCTCAGCGCTGCATAGATCGCGACCAACGCGACCAATCCGACGAGCACCGCGATCAGATAGCCGGCGAGCACCATCAGGATGCGCTTTAGAACGTAGCCAACCATTCCCATGCACCCCCGTGCCCGCAATCATGGCGCGCAGTCAGCCATCAAACGTGCATCGACGCAAGTCTCGGATAGGGAGGCGCCGGCCCAGGTGCGGGCGGCCGTATCAGGCGTTACTTCGGTTCGCCGGTGACCGGATCGTAGGTGATTTCGACCTTGGCCTTGTCGGTTGTGTAATAGGTAACGGTATAGCCGTCGCTGCTCCAGCCGACCTCCTTGATATATTGGAAGTCGCTCCGCTTCTCGACCTTGGTCAGGATTTCCGAGAGCTTCTTGGCATTTTGCGGCGGCAGCGCTTGCGCTTCGGCCGCGAAAGCCGACCCGCCGACAAGGAAAAACGCGATACCGCTTGCCAAAAGAACACCGCGCATGACTGCCCTCAATCTCTCGTGGTGGCATGAACGCGCTGACAACTCGAATCCGGGCCCGTTGGTTCCGCCAACGGGCCGCAACGCCTTGCTCCACAGTTGGTCCGTCACGGCCGGCGCGACCTCTATTCGCGAAAGCTTAAATAAGTAAAATGGCGTGAATTCAACAAGTAAGGAGGCTTCTGCAACATCGGACTTCAGGTAACGAACGACTAACCATGGCTTGCGCCGAAACCGCCTTCCATTAGCTGTTCGTGGTAGAGCTTTTGGCCAGACCCTGTTAGAGTCCCGGACCAACAGGGTGGCAACGGCGCGCCGAGCCTGCCGGGGATCTTCCATCGGCAAACGGCGAAGTTTTTTTGGAGCGGAAGTCGCCTGTTCTGGACCGAAAACAGGGACCGGGGGCTCAACCATGGCTGAACGGAACTATACCCGTCAGCTTGCGACAATCATTTCTATCGACGCCGTTGGTTTTTCGCGGCTGATGGGCATCGACGACGAGCGCGCCGTCGCGGCCTTCGAGGAAAGGCGCGATATCATCACCGACAGTTGCGGCGCCTTTGGCGGCCGCACGTTTGGCGTTGCCGGCGACAGCATCATGGCCGAATTCGGCAATCCAATCGAAGCCTTGCGCGCGGCGTTCGATTTCCAGGACCGGATCATGGCGCTCAATGCCTCGGCCGCGGATGAGATGCGCATGCCGTTCCGGGCCGGGATCAACACCGGAGACGTCATCGTCCGCGAGGGCCGCCTCTATGGCGACGACGTCAACATTGCCGCGCGCCTGCAGGAATTCGCTCCACATGACGGTCTAGCCATCTCAGAGACGACCTGGCACCACGTGAAGGACAAAACGGCCGCGGTTTTCACCGACCTTGGCGAGTTCATGCTCAAGAACATCGCCCTGCCTGTACGTGTGCTGATCGCCGGACGCGGCGGCAACGGCGCGGCGATTGCTGCGCCCCTGGCCGCCATCCCTACCGCTCCCGTCCATGACAGACTCGCATCGAAGGGCCCGCCGGCAATCGCGGTGCTGCCGTTTCACGGCAGCAACGGAGGCGAGCCTGACGTCGGCTACATGGCCGACGGCATTGCGGAAGACATCATCTACGGCCTGTCCAACACCCGCTGGCTCTCGGTGATCGCGAAGGGCTCCAGCTTCCAGTTTCGCGACGACCAGCTCGGAACCAGGCTCATCGGCAATGCGCTTGGCGCGCGCTACATCGTCGGCGGCACGCTGGCGCGCCACAGCGGGCAGATACGCCTCAACGCCTCGCTGACCGACACGTCGAACGGGCGCCTGGTCTGGTCGCAGCGCTTCGACCGTGACCTCATCGACATCTTCAGGCTGCGCGACCAGATCGGCAGCGAGATCGTCTCGATCCTCGACAAGGAGGTCGACCGAGCCGAGCAGGTGCGCACCTTCCAGGTGCCGTGGGAAAGCCTCGAGACCTGGCAGCTGGTGCGGCGAGGCCGCTGGCACATGAACAGGCGCACGCGCAAAGACACCGAGATCGCGCTCGAATTCTTCGAGAAGGCTTACCAAGAAGATCCGAATTCCAGCGCCGTGCTGAACGAGCTGGCATGGTGGTATTTCTGGCGGGCATGGCTGCGCTTCGGCGACAGCGACGACCTGGCCAAGGTCGAAGAATTTGCGCGCAAGTCGCTCTTGATGGACAGCCTCGACGCGCGGCCGCACGCCTATCTCGGGGCGGCCGACATCATGCGCGGCCAGCCGGCATCGGCGGCGGAGCATCTGGCCGAGGCGATTCACATCAATCCGAGCTTTGCCTTCGCCCGCTCGGCAATGGGCAGCGCGCGGCTGCTGCTTGGCGATGCCGCCGGCGCGATCCCGTTCTTCCTGGATACCGAGCGGCTGAGCCCGTTCGACCTCTACCGCTTTCACAATCTGGGCGAGCTGGCTGCCGCATACTGTTTGGTCGAGGACTGGCCGGCCGCAATTGCGGTTGCCGATCGCTCGCTCAACCTTTCGCCGGGCTATTTCTACGCCAGGTTCCTCAAAATCGGCGCCTTGATGCGGAGCGGCCGTCTTGAGGAGGCCGAACGCGAACGCGCCATTCTGGCAACCAGGCATCCCGATTTTTCTGAGCAGCGGATTCGCTGGATACCGTTCGTCGATCCTGCGAAGAACAACTTCCTGATCGCGAATTTCGGCCAGGCCAAGTCCATCGCATGATTGCTGGAACCGAACACCGATGATTGTGAAAAAAATCACATACGCCGGACCGAACCAAACCTAGGCCAGACAATAGCCGGCATCGCAGTGACGTGCACAGCCGGGGGGCTCGAACGCGCATGATCAAGTTGAAGTATTTCGCTGCTGTCCGCGCTGCCCAGAAGAGCCAGCGCCCTGTCGCCGAAATGCCGCCCTTCGATATCGACCGGCTCCGCGCCAAGGGGCTTGCGTCCCGTATCGCCGGCTTCCTTTTCAACGACCCGCGCTGGCTGCTGGCGCTGCTGCGCCGCTTCTGGCCGAACCTGGCCTTCGGCAATTTCCTGCTTGTCACCAAAGGCGTCGATGTGCGCGACATTTTGGAGCGCGGCGACGAGTTCGAGACGCCGTACGGACCGGAAATGGCGGAACTGGCCAGGGGATCGAACTTCATCCTCGGCATGCAGGAC
>NZ_RZSN01000121.1:0-18753 GCF_003997315.1 Mesorhizobium sp. M1A.F.Ca.IN.020.04.1.1 | reverse complement strand
TTCAACAAGCTCAAGCATTTCAGACGCTTCGCCACACGCTTCGATCGTCGCGCCGGCCACTTCCTCGCCTTCATCCATCTCGCCGCAGCTATGTTATGGATGCGCTGAATGTCGATTCAGCCTAGTTTGATAACCGGCCGCTCGACAAGGCTTGGGCGACCGCTTTATCTGGTAGGTTTGGGCGTCTTAGATGTGGTCTGGCGTCTAATGAAGCGGGACGCGTCGGCCCCGCCTACCGTATTGCCGAGATGCCGCTTGGTGCCGGCCGGTAGTGACCGTCACGATCGATATCGACGTCGAGGTCGCCGAGTTCGAACATGGCGCGCACCAAGTCGATGCGGGAGGTTGTCATGATGCGCGGATCGGCCAAGAGCAGGAACCGGTTCGTTTTGGGAAAGAAGTTCACCCTGCCGCGCGGCCAGTCCTCGTATTCGGTGGATAGAAGCGCGCCGCTCACGTTCCTTGCCCGCAGCCACGCTGGTCCGCGTGCTTTCATATTCTCCCAGAACTCGTAGTGCCCGCCAGGATGGGTGAGGGCCTCGCCGTAGGTCTCCGCATTGGTCAATTCGATACCGTCACCCAAGATCGCGTCCTCTCCAGGTCGGTTGGGAACGATCCAGAAGAAGCCAACCTTGCCTTTTGGCGCGCCTTGCTGAGCAAGGGTGTTGGACTTGCGTGTTTCCATGTCATCTTTCTTGCCGGCAGCCGGACTAGAGATCTGCCTGCCCCGCCGAGCGGCTTCAGCCTGTGGACTAGACAGGGTTCTGCCCCGAAGGCTCGGCTATGGCTCGAGCGTCACCATAACTTGACCATCATCCATCATCTTGATGCTGTAATCGATGTTTCGGTCTCCAATAACGCCTTGCGATTGCAGCAAGGGGATTGCCAGTGGGCTGATAGGCGGACTGCCTGAAGCGTCCAGATTCGCCGCCACGACCGCTGAACAGGAGTAGCCATTCAACAACTCCCCTTCGGTGCGTACAGCTTTGACGGTGAAGATTAGCTTATGCGGCCTCACCGGTATCATCGCGTAGATCTGTCCAGGGTCTAGAGGAATTGACGCCACGAGGTTTGAAACGGTCTCCTTCACCGCATCTGCGCTGCATTTAGGAAGTTGACCATTGGGCTGTTCGTCGACTGCGGTTTGGTCGGTGCCGTCATCTGCCTCGCTGTCGTCGCCGCTATCATTGGGGGTCGCAGCTTCTGGCTCTGCTGCGGTAGTAGTAGGCGTATCTGGCAAGCCCTGCTCGGCCCCGACAAACACTAACGAGCCCGCATCGCCATTTGCACAATGGCCATCGAACGCCAGAAGGGTAGCGGGATCGTTTTCTGCAGCTGCCTTGTAGAGCGCCGCACATTCCAGGTCGGGGTCAAAGGGGTTGTTGGGCAGACACAGTTGCTCCATGCCGCCAGAGTTAGGTCTCACCTCCCACGTCGCCTTGGTCTCTCGATTGTCGAGGCGGTCCTGGTAGATGGCCACGCCGTCGGGCTGCACCCTTAAGCGCACCTTACCGAAGTCCACGGTGGGATGTCCGGCTGCCCACGTCGAGACGTCGAACCGGGGCATCCATTTTCCTTTTACGAAGAAATCCAGGTGAACGCAGTTCTCCTCGGCATGCGCGACAACGGGCAACATTGCGAGAAAGACTGCTGCACCGATTGCTATGCCGCGATGTCGGATCTTGTGATCCATGAAATAACCTCCACCACGCCCAGAGATCGCTGAGCCCGAATGCACCGAGTAGCTCGCGCAGCAAAGCGCTTGGCGTGCGGGACAAGTCAAGCAAAATGTCACTCATCGTCTGTAGACTGATCGAATGCATGCCCGAATGTCGCCGACGTGGACATTCGAAAGCGCCTCGGTCGGAATTTGCGGCGACTGCGTAAGGCTAAAGGCCTCTCGCAGGAGGCATTTGCTGACGATGTCGGCATACACCGCACCTATGTCAGCGATCTCGAGCGAGGTAGGCGAAATCCTACCATCACAGTTGTAGAGAAACTTGCGGTCTTTCTGGCTGTAAGGCCGGGCGAATTGTTAGATGAATGAGTCTCCGGACAGCGCGATTGGGTCGCTTGCGAAGAACGGCGCCATCTCACGCCGGCGAGATCTTCCGGGCGTGAGCGGGCAGCGATTTCGGATCCCTCATACCGCACCCAGGACCATTACGGAATCTAGACGCGTGAATAGTGGCCGCTATCTGCGCTTCTCGCGTTAGCGCCTCCGTCCGCGCGGGCGAGGAGGAGTACGCCATGGGCTCTGGCCGGGTAACTGCACCCCAGGGACCATTTTCTTGATAGCGTCATATTTACTACGTGGGCGCACATGCAGGATTACGAGGTCCTCCTGCGGAGGCACAGTGTTGTCAGCGAGCCACTTCAAATACTGCGTCAAGGCATCAACTTGGTCGTCGTTCGCGCCGTAAGGGAAGGCGGTTATCTCATCAAGGAATTCCTCGACGCCGGGAATATTCCTGATGATATGAACTTGCTGGCCGTAGATTTTTCCCGCGACAGCATCGAGGCGGTCGATCTTCGAGGCGCCGGCTACCTTGACGTCTATGACGTTCAGCCCCTTCTCACGTAGTTCCGAAGCCAACGCGAAGCCCGTCGAAGCCGCCTCAACGAGATGATGTGAGGGCTTGAAACGTTCATTAATCTCCAACGCAACAGCTTTCAGAGCGCGAAAATCGTACCTCCCGCGAACAATGTGGAGTAGGTAGTGGACTCCTTCGAAGCGCTGCATCACCAGGCCGACGCTGTAGGATGAGCCCGGGATTGTGCTGGAGGCACAGTCCCACGAGACGACGATCTCTCCGCCCATGGGTCGGCTTTCGGTGATTGGGAAATGAGACCGCTTAATGGTCCCCGCTTCGCGCGCTATGGGATGCTGTTGGTATTGGGTTGAATAGACATAGGGTGGCTGCTCCTCGATCGATCGCAAGGATGCCTGATCGAAGTATCGCAGCGTTTCTCCCTGCTTTCGAGAAAAGGTGACGCCATTGTGCTCGATGTGCTCATCGTGCATCGCCCGGAATGGCAGTGAGATATGAACAAAGCCCAGTTTGATCAGAAGGGCAGGCAAGTCGTCTTCGTGTGAACGATGTAGCAAAGCGAAGATGGCGGCGCTCGATTGGTTGTTGAGGCGAGTCTGGATCGTGTTGAGGTATGTCTCCTTCACCAGGGTCCGGGACGACTCGTATTGTGCGTTTTGCATGGTAACGACATCGTCGATCAGAATTACATCCGCGCCTCGTCCTTGTATGGGGCCCTCGATGCCGGAGGCGAAAAAACCCCCACCAGCTGTCGTACGAAAGTCTGTCAGGGACTGCCTGCCGTCCTGAAGCCTAAACTCCGGAAAAAGCTTCCTAAAGAAAGGACTCTCAAGCAACAATTTGAGCCTGCCAGCAAGATAGATGGCCAAGCTCTGACTGTGGACTATCAGCAGCACCTCCTTTCGTGGGTAGACGCCTAGTGTGTATGCGGACAAAGCTACCTGAATGTAGGACTTGCCGTGACGCGGCGGCACGTTGATGAGGATTCGCTGGAGTTCAGTCGGAGAGACCACATCTTCTCCGAAAGCCGCGAGCAAATCGATATATTGGGCTTGCTGATAGCCATCTCTGATCATCTCTGGGAGCGCCGCTCGTGCGAATGCAACAAACGACGATCTTAGGATCGCCGAGAACTCAAACTTCTCAATCATCTTTATTTTCCTTAGTTGCCGTCGCGCTCTGCGCCTGCTGGCTTTGAAGCCGACGCGCCACGAAGTTCTCGACGATTTCTCTATCGCGATCGCTCAACGGCTCTTCAGTCTGCGTCTGATTGTTGATAGGCGACTTGAACTCCTGCGGCAGAAGCTTCACAAGCTCGCCAAAGGCTCGGTTGTCTCCCTTAAGCGCGCGGCCTACGACCGACTTCGCCAACGCGGCTGCCTTGGTAATGCGGCGCTCGACACCGTTTTCTCGGATGGTCACCTTCTGTCTGAGCTCGGCGATAAGTTCGGTCCCGATGCTGCGGATTTCCTTTGGCCGACCTCTGGGGTTGCCCGACCGGCCAGGCTTGAATCGGGATTGTTTTGGAGGCTTGCCGTAGCCAACTTCGTAGTCGTCGTCAGAGCCACTCATGGCAGCACCTGCAGCGTTGCCGAGATCCTACGGCCAGCCCTAAGCGCCATGTCTTGAGGCAACTTGCGCCAAGGGATAGTCAATGATGGCTGTCTCCTGATGTCAGCCAGCGCTCGCTTCTTCGGATTCATGTGCATGGTTTTCTCCTGGGCACCCCGCACAAACCCACGAGACGAGGGCAGGGGCACGATTGGTCTCGCGCCGGCGCGGCTTTATAAGATGTCTTCCAGTGGACTCAGCTGGGGGATAAAGGAGAACCTAGGATGGGGCCCGATTCCTCCGGATCCACTGCGAAGACCCTGACTGATCCGTCACCGGCAAGGTGAAAGAACCTCAGAATGGCTCGGGCAATCGTCGCGTTCTCGGCCCTTCCAAAGGCGGCGGAGTTTTTGCGACTTTGCCCGCCTTCCACTCGGCCCTGGCGTATCGCTCAGCTTCGTCGAAGGTCATGCCATCGCTGACGCGAACCCCGTCCTTTCCAGTTTCGGCTTGCCACCGCCTGATGGCGAGATCGACGAAGGCCGGCTCGATCTCGATGCCGTAGCAGACCCGGTGTGAGCGCTCTGCGGCAACCAGCGTTGTCCCTGAACCCAAAAACGGGTCGAAGACTATGTCGCCCGGCATACTCGCGTCACGGAGGGCGTCAGCAACCAAAGCCGACGGCTTTACGGTCGGATGCTCGCCAAGCAGATGTCGTTCCGGTCCCATGACATTTACGCCTCGATACTGCCAGACATTTGAACGAGAGCGGCCGTGTTTGCCGAGTTCGACATTGTTGCGGTGAGAAACGCCCTTTCGCTTGAAGATGGCCACCAGTTCGTGTTGAGAGCGCAGGAAGCTACCCATGCCGGCGTTGGTTTTGACCCAAACAGCGAGATTGAGTAGTTCAAGGCCAAGCGACTCGCCAACCTCGATCAAGACACCGATTGAGCGCCAGTCCATGCAGACATAAGCGAGTCCGTTTGCGGACATGCGGTCGAAGATCGCGGAGAGCGTGGCGGAGAGGAAAGCTCTGAACTCGTCACGGGTCATCTCTCCAGAAGCCATGGCGAACTCATTGTGACCCAGGCCTGAGACATGGCCGGCTATAGGGACGTTGTAAGGAGGGTCGGCGAAACATATGCTGGCAGCGCCAGACTGGAATAGCGCGTCCAATAGCGTTGGATCGCGAGAATCACCGCAAACGAGCTTGTGGGCTGTTGCAGCCTCGCCCAGAATCCAAACGTCACCGCATCGGGATACGGGAACGTTCGAGATCATCTTTGCATCGATATGCTCTTCGATGCCCGAGGGTTCGCCGACGACCTCAAATACACTCTCGATTTCGACGGTGTCGAAGCCCGTCAGATCGATCTCATAACCGATCTCAATCAAATACTGGAATTCGCGCGAGAGCGCCTTTTTATCCCACTTACCGCCCTCTGCCAGCCGGTTCATCGACAGGCGTACGGCACGTCTGTCGGGTACAGCCAGGTGAGAAATGTCAATCGTGAGAACATGCGAGAGCCCGGCCTCGCGAGCGGCCTCCAACCTGGCATGACCATCAACGATGTAGCCGCCATCTTCGATGAGAAGGGGGCTCAGCTGACCATATTTTCGCAAGGCAGCAGCGATCTTACGCCGCTTCTCCCGTGGATGATTGCGCGATGCGAACGGGGAAGCCTTCAACTCCGAAATCGGAGTAAGATGCATTTCAAGGTGGTTTTTCATCGAACCCTCCATCCTGCGCATGGAGGAGCCCATGAGCTCCACTCTATAGTCGTCAGCCGTCGAAGTGATCGCGTTTTTGGACGAATTGTGATCGATTGTTACAATCGATTTTGAGGTGAGTTGCAAAATTGCAACAGCCACTCAGCTGGCCGCGCCATAATCGATTGCCTCAGGTTGATAGCAAGACTGAGACAGCAAATGAAGGGTTCTCAGCTCTCATCGCCTGCGGCGAAACGGGACCTGGGCGCGGGTGCCGGTTGGCCGCGTTTGGGGAAAGTCGGGAGGCTGAAAGGCACAGGGAGGCGACTTTACGACTTGCTAGATCCAGGGATTTTCATTCCTCTGCGATAGGTCGAAGTCGCATAATATGCAGTCTGGAACTACCCTGCATTGGGTCCATCTGAACCACGGAAAAACGGTCCGACTGCTTAGCGCGCCATGTCGGTTGTCAGGTGGGGCGCTATCGAATAACAGATATGCGAGCGAACACGGTGACGCTTCGCATCGGTGGCAAGGAGTTGTTGGCAGGCCCGAGCGAGCTCAAAAGGCGCTAGCACAACGGCCCATTAGTGCATAAGGCACTTGGTCGGCCCTGGTGGACATCCACCGCCGTGGCCGGCTGTGTCGTCGACGTCGACTGGCAATGGGATCCTGGCTATTCAAACCAAAATCGGTGCCGCTCCGTGAGCTCCTTCGACGTCGCTTCCAGCTCCTTCTCGCGCTGCCCCGCATCCCAGCCCAGCGCGGCCGCCGCGGCGTCGGCGATTTGTTCGAGATTGCCGCGGCTGAGCCGGCCGGTGATCGCCAGCGCGGTGCGCCGCATGACTATGTCGACCAGGTGGGCGACATTTTCGTTGCGCGCCAGCCAATCGATTTCCGCCAGCGTATAATCGGACGCGCCGGCAAGCGACTCCGTCTGCTGTTCGGCTTCGTGCGCCAGGATGAGGCGGGCGGTCGTGCCATAGCGGTCGAGCAGTTTTTCGGCGCGGGCGGGCGATGCACCCGTCTCGGCCGTGATAGCGGAGATCCAGCTTGCATGAGCGGCCGCGTCGGCCGGAAAATCGCGGCCGCCGCCGATGGCGAGGCTTTGCGTGCTTATCCGCCTCGGCTGGCCAAGCCTGGACAAGAGCATGTCCGCCACCTCTTCGGCGAAGCCGCGGAAGGTCGTCCACTTGCCGCCCACCAAGGACACGATCGGCCAGGTTCGGTTGCCCTCGATCTCCATGACGGGCGCCGAGTGGTCGCGGCTGATCAGGCCAGGCGCGGTGCCGTCCGACGCCGGCAGTGGGCGGATGCCGGAATAGGCGTAGACGATCTGCTCGCGGCAAAAGGCAAGACCGGGCAGAAGCTCGCTGAGGCTCGCCAGGAAATAGTCGATCTCGCCATCCTCGCAGCGCACCGTCTCGGGGTCGGCGGCGCGGATATCGGTCGAGCCGACCAGCGCCCGGCCGAGATAGTCGAACACCAGGCATATGCGGCCGTCATTGGCCTCGAAATAGATCATGCGGCCGTTCAGCGCCCGCAGCAGGTCGGGATGGTCGAGCAAGATGTGCGAGCCCTTGGTGCCGCCGATCAGCCGTGACGGCACGCCGAGTGCAGTGTTGACATGGTCGATCCATGGCCCGGCCGCGTTGACGACGATGCGCGGCCGGAAGCCGAGCTCGCCGCCGTCGGGCAGGGCGAAGCGCACGACGCTGCCGTCGCTGTCCAGCAATTGCACATAGTTCAAGGCGTCGGATTCGGGGCTCGCCCTGATCCCGTCCTGGAGAAGCTCGAGCACCAGCCGCTCGGGATGACGGACGGTGGCGTCATAGTAGGTGCCGGCCGCGACGATGCCCGGCGTCAGCGGCGGTATCTCGCTCAGCGCCCGCGCTTTAGACCACATACTATGCCGGGGCATGACCCGGCGGCGGGCGCCGTAGAAGTCATACATGGCAAGGCCGATCTTGATCAGGAGAGCGCCGCGGCCGCGCGGAGCGGTCGTGCTGCCGAAAAGGGTGCGCAGCGCGTCTCCGATGCCCGTCAGCCAGGAAAAGACCGGGATGACGGTCGGCAGCGGCCGCACCGCATGCGGGGCATTGCGCAGCAACAGGTTGCGCTCCAACGTCGATTGCGCGACGAGGCCCAGCTCGCCCGTTTCGAGATATTTGATCCCGCCATGGATCAGCCGCGACGGCGCGGCGCTGGTGCCGGAACCGAAATCCGCCTTGTCGACGATCGCGACCTTGAGGCCCTGTTCGCACAGATCGCGAAACAGGCCGGCGCCGTTGATGCCGGCGCCGATGATGAGGACATCGACATCGCGTGTCGCCACGATCATTGCACCGGCACGATCTTGAGATTGACCCCGGCCGCCTTCAGGTTGCCGGCAACCTCGTCGGGAAGGCCGTCGTCGCTAAGCACGAGATCGAAGTCGGTGAGGTCTGCAAACAGGTGCAGCGCTACCTTGCCGAACTTGGAGGAATCGATGAGCAGCACGCTGCGCGAGGCCGCTGCCGCCATGGCCTGCTTCACGCGCACCACCTGCGGGTCCTGAATCAGCGTCGCGGTGTTGTCGATCGCCGAAGCTGAGCAGATGAGCAGGTTGACCCTGATCTTTTGCAGCGCGTTCTCGCAGATGTGGCCGATGAAGGCGTTGTAGGTCGGATGGTATTCGCCGCCGAGCAGGATCAGCTTCAGCTCGTCCTTGCCCACCAGCTGTTCCGCCAGAGACAAGCTGTTGGTGACGACGGTCAACGGCGCGATCTGGGGCAGCAGTGGGCCGAGCGCATTGGCGGTGGTCGAATCGTCGAGCAGCACGACCTGGCCTGGCTCGATCTCGGCCAGAGCCGCCCGGGCAAGCGCCCGCTTGGCCGCCGCCGCATGCGTCTCGCGGAAACGGAAGAGGCTTTCGTAGACGCCGGACGGCTGCGCGCTGACCGCGCCGTGCAGCTTGCGCAGCACGCCTTGGCGCGCCAGCTCGTCGACGTGGCGATGGATGGTCATGCGCGAGACGCCGAATGCCGTCACGAGCTCGTCGATGCGCGCCTCGCCATGCTGAATGACATAGTCGGCGATGTCCTGACGGCGGTTGTCCGCGTTCATCGCGTTCCCCCTTCCGCCAGCGCTTCGATCGACGGCCAGGCCTCGGCGAGGCGGTTGGCGATGTCGCAGTGCAGCCCGTAGCGCTTGTCCATGGCGGAGCTGCGCTCAGGGGAGGGCCGGTAGGTGCGGCCAAGCGCTGCCAAGTCGCGCGGATCGTGCCGCGGCGAGGCGAACAGGCCGACGCCGGCGCCGGCACAGAGTGCGGCGCCCCATGCGGCGGCTTCTTCCGTCTCGGTCACCGTGAGCGGCATGCCGAGCACATCGGCGAAGACCTGCGCGAAGGCCGGGTTTCGGGAAATGCCGCCGGTCAGCCGCGCCTCGCGCGGCGCAAAACCTTCGCGCAGCGCATCGACGTGGACGCGGTGGTTGAAGGCTATGCCTTCGATCACCGCGCGCAGCATGTCGCCTCGATCATGCCAGCCGCGCAACCCGAGGAAGCCGGCGCTGGCGGCCGGGCCATGCGGCGAGCCGAACAGATAGGGATGGAAGAGCAGTGTCGATGGCCGCGCCAATGCCGCCTCGATTTCAGGACCGACGATGGCGTGGATCGAACGCCCGTCGGCTTCCGCCGCTGCCCGCTCGGAACCGCACAGCGTGTCGAGGAACCAGTCATAATTCGCCGCCGATGCCGGCGAGATCGACATGTTGTTCCATTCCCCGGGCTTCAGGCCGTTGCGGCAGAACCAGCGGGCATCGATGCGCGGCGCGGCCGAGACCGTCTCGTTGATCGAATAGGTGCCGGCGACGATAGCGACCACGCCTTCGCCATAACCGCCGATGCCGAGCGCCGAGGCAGTTACGTCGTGCAGGCCGGCCACCACCGGCGTGCCGGCAAGCAGGCCTGTGTAACGTGCCGCCTGCACTGTAATGGCGCCGACGATTTCGTCCGGCCGCGCCGCCGGCGGCAGCGCATCGGCGAGTGCTTCGAGACCGAAGATCGGCAGGATGTCCGGCGCGTAGGCCTGGCTGTCGACCGCGGTGAAGGAGGTACTCGCCTCGGTGAGGTCGGTGCCCAGGCTGTCCGTCAGACAGAAACGCAGCCAGTCCTTGCAGGCAAGCACATGGCCGATGCGGGCAAAGCGCTCCGGCTCGTGATCGCGAATCCAGGCCAGTAGCGAAGAGGGCGCCGACGCATGTGGCGTCTGACCGGTTCGCGACAGCGCCTTGCCGGCCGTCCCGTCGGTTTGCCACTGGGCGGCGACGTCTCCAGCTCGGCTGTCCAGCGACAGGATGCCGTATCCGAGCGGCCGGCGGTCGCGATCCAGCGTGTAGAGCCCGTCGCCATGCGCGGTGGCGGCGACGGCGGCGATGTCCGAGGGTGGACGTCCGCAGCCGGAGACCGCTTCCGCGATCGCTTCGGCGGCGGCGTGCCACAGCTCGTCCATGTCGCGCTCGACATGACGCGGTTCGGAGATGAACTGCGGCAAGCGGCGGCGGGCCACGGCCAGCGGCGCGCCTGCCTCGTCGAAAACCACCGCCTTGGTGACGGTCAGCCCGCTATCGATTCCCAGCAGACAGGGCATACGCTCCTCGCCATGCACATCGCGTGCATCTCTTGAGGTTTTCGCATACCATCATGTTAAATTAACATCAACGGATGTTACAATAAGCTGCCTGTAACATGTTCTTGTCGCACGGCGGCGACGACGACGGTCATGCCGCCTGCCTTCATATCCTCGACCTGTCGCGGCGGGGTTCCGTCGTCGACGACGATGACGTCGAACTCGTTCAGCGCGCACATGGCATGCAGCGCCCGGCGCTCGAACTTGGTGTGATCGGCAAGCAGGATGCGCATGGCGGCGCTGTCGAACATGGCGCGCTTGGTCTCGACCATTTCCGGTGACTGGTGGAACACCATGCCGTCGGTGATGGCCGACATCGACATGAAGACGCGGTCGGCCCGCAGCCGCCGGATCTCCGTGACCGTGACCGGACCCATGAAGGCGTTGCACCAGTGGTAAAACTGCCCGCCAAGCCCGAGCAGCGTCAGGTCGCGCGTGTCCTTGAGCTCATTCATCAGGGTGATGGAATTGGTGATCGCCGTCAGCGGCACGCGCGCGGCAAGATGCGGCACGAGCTGCAGGACGGTGGTGGAATCGTCGAAGAAAACGGCTTGTCCGGGTTCCAGGAAGGACGCCGCCGCCTGCGCAATCGCGCGCTTCTCGGCTCCCTGGCGCGAGGAGCGGTAGACGTCGCTCGATTCGATGAGGCTGGTCGGGGCGGCCGAGACGATGCCGCGCGTCTTGCGCAGCAATCCCTTCTCGACCAGTTCGTCGAGGTCGCGATGCGCGGTCATCAGGCTGATGCCGAAACGCTCGGTGAGATCCTCGATGCGCATCGTGCCCTCGGCCATGACGGCCTCGGCAATCATCCGGCGGCGCGCCAGCTGGCGCGCGTGGCGGCTGTCGGCGGGCACCTGATCCCCGGCAAGGGTCTTCAACGCCTGCTCGGGCCGAATCTCGCGATCTGTCATCCAAGCCTCTCCTGCCGATGCCATTCGCATATCTGGCGCCGATGGCAAGCGGGCACCTTGGGGGCAGGTAGGGTTTTGCGCATCGAATGTCTTTGCGCGGGAGGAAAAGGGGCGCGCAACGTTTGCGCGCCCCAATCCGGCGGTTCACTGGGAGAGCGTGAACGGCCCGGTGTATTTGTCGACATTGTCCTTGGTGATCAGGGCGCAGTCGAAGAGCTGCTTCTCGGAGGCAGCACCCGTCGAGCCGGTCTTGATGAACTTGTCGGCCTGCTTCACGGCTTCGGCCGAGAAGACCGCCACAGGCTGCAGCACCGTGTACTGCATCTCGCCCGCCTTGACGGCGGCGACCGCGTCCGGTGAGCCGTCGAAGCCGCCGACCTTCACCTGGGAGAGCTTGCCGGCTTCCTTCAGCGCCGCGATGGCGCCGAGGGCCATCTCGTCATTGCCGGAAATGACGCCCACGATGTCGGGATGGGCCTGCAGCAGCGACTGCATTTTCTGGTAGCCCTGGGTGCGGTCCCAGTTGGCCACTTCCTTGCCGGCCTTCTTGAGGTCCGGATATTGGGTGAGCACGGTCTCATAGCCGTTCGAGCGCGTCGCCGCGTTGTTGTCGGCCGGATTGCCGAACAGCTCGACATAGTTGCCCTTGTCGCCGATCGCCTCGACCCACTGCTGCGCGCCGATCGCGGCGCCCTGGGCGTTGTTGGAGACGAGCTGCGCCTTGGCGAGACCGTCCTGGTTGATCTCGGCGTTGACCAGGAAGACCGGGATGTTGGCGGCGATCGCCTTCTTGACCGCGCCGATCGAACCGTCGGCATTGGCCGGGTCGAGAATGATCGCCACCGACTTGTTGGTGATGGCGGTGTCGATCATCGTGCTTTCGGTGTTGGTGTCGCCCTTGTGTGCGCTGACATTGGCCGTGTAGCCGAGGCTCTCTGCCGTGGCCTTGGCGACCTGGCCTTCGGTGAGCCAATACGGATTGGCCGGGTCGGTCACGATGATGCTGATCAAGCCGGCCGCCCAGGATTGGCTTGCCATCAGCGGCAGCGCCGCGGCGGCGACCAACAGGATCCTTCTGGTTTTATCGATCATTTCTCTCACTCCCTCTACAGATTGTGGTTTCGGATTGCGGTTGCCGATTTGTCTCGGCCTTCTTTCCGGCACTGTCTCCTTGCGGTCCCGGAGAAGCTTTTGGCGAGGCGCGGCGTCACTGTCGGACGCCGCGGGCCCCGTATTGGATGGTGTTCATGAGCACGGCGAGCACGATGACGGCGCCGGTGAAGACGGTTTGCCAGTAGGAGGACACGCCGATGATGACGAGGCCGTCCGAAAGAAAGCCGATGACGAACGCGCCGAGCATGGTGCCGCGCACGGTACCGCGCCCGCCGGTCAGCGCGGCGCCGCCGATGACGACCGCCGCGATTGCGGTCAGCTCGTAGGTCGTGCCGGCGGTCGGACCGGCCGATGTCAACTGCGAAGAGAGCACCAGGCCGGCGATGGCGGATAGAATACCGGAGAGAGTATAGACCGTGATCTTGACCCGCTTGACCGGCACGCCTGACAGGTCGGCCGCGTTCTCGTTGCCGCCCGCGGCATAGAGCCAGCGGCCGAAGGAGGAGCGGCTGAGCATCAGCCCCGTCAGCCCGGCGAGGGCCGCCAGGACCAGCACGCTGATCGGCACCCCGAAGAGCCGGTTGAAGCCCAGCCAGTCGAAGCCGGTGTTGCCGAGGTCCGGCCGGCCGGCGAGATTATTGTAGGTGAGGCCGTTGGTCTGCAGCAGCGCGATGCCGCGCGCCATGTACATGACGCCAAGCGTGGTGACGAAGGCGGGCACTTTGAACCAGGCGATAAGGATGCCGTTGAGCGCCCCCAGCAAGGCGCCGAGCGCGCAGGTCAGCACGACCACGGCCCATACCGGCGGAAACAGGATGACGCCGAGCGGTTTCAACTCCACGCCCTGCATGAGCGCGCCGGCGACGACGCCGCACAGCGCCAGGATCGAGCCGACCGAGAGGTCGATGCCGCCGCTCAGGATCACCACCAGCATGCCGATCGCGAGTATGCCGTAGATGGCGACATGCGAGGACATGATCAGCAGATTGGAGACGGTGAGGTAGTTCGGCGACAGGAACGAGAAGACGATGATGATGGCGATCAGCGCAAAGAAGGCGCGGCCCTTCAGCAAGAGCTTGATGGGACTGGTTGTCCCCCTCATGGCTGTGGCCGGGGCAGAGATGCCGTTGGCGCTCGGTTGCGTCATAGTTCTTTTCCGTGCTCCGCTCAGGCCGCCACGGCCTCGCCCGAGGCGGCCATGATCTTTTCCTTGGTGATGTCCGAAGTGAACTCGGCCGAGATCCGCCCGCGCCGCATGATGATGATGCGGTGGGCGATCGACAGGCACTCGTTGACTTCCGATGTGGTGAAGACGACGGCCTGCCCGGCCGCCGCGTGGTGAGCCAGAATCCGGAACACCTCTGCCTTGGCGCCGATGTCGATGCCGCGGCTGGGTTCATCGAGCAGGATGACCTTCGGATCGGTAGCGAGCATCTTGCCGATGACCACCTTCTGCTGGTTGCCGCCGGACAGCGACCCGATCGGCACGTCCGGTCCGTCGGTCTTCACGGTCACATCCCGGATCGACTTCTGGATCAAGGCCCGCTCGAGCCTGATGGACGTGAAGACCCCGCGCGTGAATTCCATGATCGAAGCGAGCGAAAGATTCTGCCCGACCGACATCGTCTGGACGAGACCGTAGCGCTGGCGATCCTCGGGAACGAGCGCAAGGCCGCGGGCGATGCGCTCGCCGATGGCAAGGTGGGAAATCTCCTTGCGTTCGAGCACGATCTCGCCGGACGTCGCGCTGAGTTTGCCGGCGACGGTCTCGAGCAGCTCGGTCCTGCCGGCCCCCATCAGGCCGTAGATGCAGACGATCTCGCCGGCCCTGACGTCGAGCGACATGCGGTCGACGACGTTGTAGCCGCCGCCGGCCGGGTCCGGAACAGTCAGCTCGCGGACCGAGAGCATGACCGGACCGAAATCATGGCCGGTCGGCGGACTGCCCAGATCATAGTTCTCGCCGACCATGTTGCGCACGATCCATTCAAGGTCGATATCGGCGCGCGGCGCATAGGCGGTCATATTGCCGTCCCGCAACACCACGGCATGATCGGTGATCTGCAGGGCCTCCTCCAGATGGTGCGAGATGTAGACGATCGACACGCCTTTGGCGGTAAGGTCGCGGATCACGCTGAAAAGGACCTCGACTTCGGTGGCGGAAAGCGCCGAGGTCGGCTCGTCCATGATGAGGATCCGGCTGTCGACCGAAAGCGCCCGTGCGATCTCGACGATCTGCTGTTGTCCCAGCCGCAGTTCCTCGACAGGGGTGAGCGGATCGATGTCCTCCTCAAGCTCCTGCAGCAGTCTACGGACCTGGCGTTCCTCCTCGGCGTAGTTGACGCCGGTCGGGCCGGTGATCTCGCGCCCCATGAAGATGTTGTCGCGAACCGACAGATTGGGCGCGAGGCTGAGCTCCTGATGAATGATCGAGATGCCGTGGTTGCGCGCGTCGGTGGAGGAGGAAAACACGATGGGCTGACCGTCGAGAACGATCTCGCCGGATGTCGGCTGCACCACCCCGGAGAGGATTTTCATCAGGGTCGACTTGCCGGCGCCGTTCTCGCCGAACAGCGTCGTCACCTGGCCGCGGTGAATGTCGAAATTGACGCCCTTCAGCGCCCTCACGCCGTTGTAGGACTTGGCGATGTTGCGCGCCGCCAGAACCACTTCGCCGGCCTGCCGGGAGCTCGCAGCGCTGCTCATTTGACGGTGACCTTGACCGGGGTGATCAGCCAGTTCTTCGGGTTGATGAGGCGGAAGACGCCGAAGATCTCCAGCGTCTTGCCGGACAGGCTGGCGGTGTCGATAGCGTCGAGGGTCGCCTTCTTCATGGCGCGGTTGATGCCCGAGCCGGCGTCCTGGAATTCGATCTGGTTCTTGAACTTGCCGAAGACGATGTCGCCTGTCGCATCGCGCAGATCGGTGCCGTTGATGGCCGGGCCGGCCTGCACCCGAACATGGATGTCGGCCGGCACACCGTCGACCTTGAGCTCGTAAACGCCGGATTTCGCTTCGCCCGCGACCGCCGTCAACCTGACAGGGATGATCGCGCCGGTCGACGAGGCGGTTCCGTACTGTTTGGCGGCGGCGTTCTTGTCGGCCATCACCGCCGGCCCGAAGGTTGCGGCGTTGACGGCGTGCTCGACGACGAAGGCCTGGATGCGCGGGAACTCCTTTTCGCCGAAACGATCGGGCGAAAACGCCTCCTGGCTGACGTCGGCGGACGATCCGATCTGGACCACCTTCGTGTCGAGCGCGATCGCGGCAAGGACCACGACGCCGAGGCCAACGGCGACAATCAGATTGCGGCGCGGCGCAGCCGGTGCCTTCGGCGTCGGGCTCGACATGGCGTTCATGGTTCAGAGCCTCGCCGGCGATGGAACGAGGCGGGCAGGGGCTGCGAATGCAGGACGCATGTCTGCAGCCGGACGGGGACACGGCATAGTCGGGTCGCTTGCTTGCATCGATTTCTCCCACCCTTGGCCGACGATGCAGCGTTCTCCTCCCGCCGCATCCACGCCCCATCTGTCAGTTATGTTATGTTAATGTTATCTTCTGCGTCAAGCATGTTAGATCAGAATTCCGTTTTGGTCCGGATTTTGTTCGTTGGAAGGGGCTCTCTCGGCCAAGCGATTTACAGGACGGCATCTTCCGGAGCAGCCAGCCGCTATCCCGGATCGTTGAGATTATCCATCTCGCAGATACGGCACGGCAATGCTGCAGGAGCGAATCTATTGGCATTAAGAGTTTGATTTCAGCAGAGATTATGCTCGCCACACGGTGCTGCGGCGCAAGCTGAAAACGAGCCTGAACAATCCGGCTGCCTGTTTGCCCGCTCTCTCGTCCGTCTGCCGAAGACGACGGAGAGCAGACGTTTGGGTTCCTCCTGACTGATAACAGCGTACCTGAAAAAATTTTCGATGTCTGCAAAAAAAATCATGCATTGTGTTATTTCCATGATAACTTAGAGTGGACTGTGTAAGGCGCCGTTACGGAGGAGCGTGCAACGGCGTATTTTCGCCGCCGCCTCTTCGCGGTGGAACTTCAGGCGGGAAAATCAGGAGGAGACGGACATTGCCCTGTTGCCGATTCAGGCATGGTCGCATCGGATGCGGAGAGATCCGTGGCCGCCGCTGACGTCATCATAGGTATCGATTCCGGCACGTCGATCATCAAGGCGGTCGCCTTTGAGCTGAATGGCCGCCAGGTCGCTTCCGCTTCGGTTCCGAACCGATACGCGTCCGGCGCCGACGGTTCGGCGACGCAGTCGCTCGCCCAGACCTGGCGCGACTGCGTGGCTGCGCTCCGAGGGCTCGACGACAAGGTTGAAAACCTGGCGGCGCGCACCGCGGCGCTCGCGGTGACCGCACAGGGCGACGGCACCTGGCTCGTGGGTCGGCAAGATGAGCCTGTCGCCGACGCATGGCTGTGGCTCGATGCCCGCGCGGCGCCGACCGTCGAGCGCCTGGCCGCCGGCCCGCTTGGCCGCGCCCGTTTCGAGGCGACGGGAACCGGGCTCAACACCTGCCAGCAGGGCAGTCAGATGGCCCATATGGACCGCCACGCGCCCGAGCTTCTCGACCAGGCCGAAGTGGCGCTGCACTGCAAGGACTGGCTCTATCTGAACCTGACCGGCATGCGCGCCACCGATCCGTCGGAATCAAGCTTCACCTTCGGCAATTTCCGCACCCGCCGCTACGACGACACGGTCATCGAGGCGCTCGGCCTTTCCGGCCGGCGCAAGCTCTTGCCCGAGATCGTCGACGGCACGATGGTAACCCATCCGCTTACCGCCGCGGCGGCGGCCGAGACGGGTCTGAAAGCCGGCACGCCCATCAGCCTCGGCTATGTCGACATGGTCATGACGGCGCTTGGCGCGGGGGTCTGCGGCGGCGAGGGGGATGTCGCCTGCTCGATCGTCGGCTCGACCGGCGTGCACATGCGGGCCATGCCGACGGGCTCCGTGCACCTCAACAAGGAGGGCTCGGGCTACGTCATCACTTTGCCGGTTCCGGATCTGGTGACGCAGGTCCAGACCAACATGGCAACCACGCTCAACATCGACTGGGTTCTCGGTCTCGCCGCGGATGTGCTGAAGGAATTCGGGCACGAGGACGGTCACCGCGATATGGTCGCCCGCATCGATCGTTGGCTCGGCGACAGTCCGCCCGGCCAGATCGTCTATCATCCCTATATCTCGGAGGCCGGCGAGCGCGGGCCGTTCGTCAACGCCAACGCCCGCGCCGGTTTCGTCGGCCTGTCGGTAAACCACCGCTACCCGAGCCTCGTGCGTGCCGTCATCGAGGGGCTAGGGCTCGCCATGCGCGACTGCTACGCGGCGATGGGCGACCTGCCGTCGGAGTTGCGGCTGTCGGGCGGCGCGGCCCGCTCGCAGGGATTGCGCGGCATCCTGTCGGCGGCGGTTCATGCGCCGGTGCGCGTTTCCTCGCGCGAGGAGGCGGGTGCTGCCGGCTGCGCGATGATGGCGGCGGTCGCCATCGGCGCCTACGGCGACATGGATGCCTGCATCGCCGACTGGGTCACGCCGCTGCTCGGGCCGGTCGAGGCGCCCGAACCGGCGCTGATCGGCGTCTATGACGGGCTGTTCCCGGCATTCGGCGCGGCGCGCCGTGCCCTGGGGCCAGCCTGGGACATGCTGGCCGCCCAGCGCCGCAACACGGCTGTCGCCTCCGCCGAAACGCTGGAAGGAGCATAGGATGGGGCCCGAGCCGAAAATGGTCGACCTCTTCGTCATCGGCGGCGGCATCAACGGCGCCGGCATCGCCCGGGACGCGGCAGGTCGCGGCCTGTCGGTCGTGCTGTGCGAAAAGGACGACCTTGCCGAGGGCACGTCCTCGCGCTCCGGCAAGCTGGTGCATGGCGGCCTGCGCTATCTCGAATATTGCGAGTTCCGGCTGGTGCGCGAAGCATTGATCGAGCGCGAGGTCCTGCTCAAGGCCGCGCCCCATATCATCTGGCCAATGCGCTTCGTGCTGCCGCATAGCCCGCAGGATCGGCCGGCCTGGCTGGTGCGGCTCGGCCTGTTCCTCTACGACCATCTGGGCGGCCGAAAGCGGCTGCCCGGCACGCGCACGCTCGACCTCGAGCGCGATCCCGAAGGAACGCCGCTGCTCGACCAATATACGCGCGGCTTCGAATATTCCGACTGCTGGGTGGATGATGCGCGGCTGGTGGTGCTCAACGCTGTCGGCGCCGCCGAGCGCGGGGCCGAGGTGCTCACCCGCT
>NZ_RZSN01000011.1:0-63347 GCF_003997315.1 Mesorhizobium sp. M1A.F.Ca.IN.020.04.1.1 | reverse complement strand
GGTCGGGAAGCTGCGCGCCTATATGAAGGAGCGCGCCTTCCTGCGCGCCAGGGTCGTCGACGGCAAGCAGGAGGCGGGCGCGAAATTCTCCGACTATTTCGATCATGTCGAGCGCTGGGCGAACGTGCCCAGCCATCGCGCCTTGGCCATGCTGCGTGGCCGCAACGAAGAGGTGCTGTCGCTCGACATCGAAGTCGATGCCGACGATCAATCGCCGGTGAAACCGGTCGAGCGGATGATCGCCAACGCCTATGCGATTGGTAGCACCCTGCCGGGCGACCGCTGGCTGATGGAAGTGGCCGGCTGGACCTGGCGGATAAAACTATCGCTCCATCTGACGCTTGATTTGATGCGCGACCTGCGCGAGCGGGCCGAGGACGAGGCCATCCATGTCTTTGCCCGCAACCTCAAGGACCTGCTGCTCGCCGCGCCCGCCGGCTCCCGGCCCACGATGGGTCTCGATCCCGGCATCCGCACCGGCGTCAAGGTGGCTGTGGTCGACGGTACCGGCAAGCTGGTGGCGACGACCACCGTCTATCCGTTTCCGCCAAAGAACGATGTGCGCGGCACGCAGGCGGAACTTGCCAGGCTCATTCGCTTCCACAAGGTGGAGCTGATCTCGATCGGCAACGGCACCGGCAGCCGCGAGACCGAGAAGCTGGTGGCCGACATGCTCGCCAGCCTGCCGTCCGACGGCGGGCCGAAGCCGATCAAGGTGATCGTCAGCGAAGCCGGCGCGTCGGTCTATTCGGCCTCGGCGACGGCGGCCGCCGAGTTTCCCGACCTCGACGTGTCGCTGCGCGGCGCGGTGTCGATCGCGAGGCGCCTGCAGGACCCGCTCGCCGAGCTGGTCAAGATCGAGCCGAAGTCGATCGGTGTCGGCCAGTATCAGCACGATGTCGACCAGTACCGGCTCGGCCGCTCGCTGGAGGCGGTGGTGGAGGATGCGGTCAATGCCGTCGGCGTCGACCTCAACACGGCATCGGCGCCGCTCTTGGCGCGCGTGTCGGGACTGGGGCCATCGCTTGCCGAAGCGATCGTCGCGCATCGCGACGTCGGCGGTTCGTTCGCTACGCGCCGCGATCTGCTGAACGTGGCGCGGCTTGGACCGCGCGCGTTCGAGCAGTGCGCCGGCTTCCTGCGCATCCCGAACGGCTCTGAGCCGCTCGACGCTTCATCCGTGCATCCGGAAGCCTATGGCGTGGCAAAGAAGATCGTCGCCGCCTGCGGCCGCGACGTGCGCGCGCTGATGGGCGACAGTGCCGCGCTCAAGGCACTCGACCCTCGTGTCTTCGTCGACGAGCGCTTCGGCCTGCCGACGGTACGCGACATCATCGCGGAACTGGAAAAGCCCGGACGCGACCCGCGGCCGGGCTTCAAGACAGCGACCTTTGCCGAAGGCGTCGACGACATCAAGGACCTGAAGCCCGGCATGCTGCTCGAAGGCACGGTCACCAATGTCGCCGCCTTCGGCGCCTTCGTGGACATCGGCGTGCACCAGGACGGGCTGGTGCATGTCTCGCAGCTGGCCGACCGCTTCATCAAGGACGCGCATGAGGTGGTAAAGGCCGGCGATGTCGTGAAAGTTCGAGTGGTCGATGTCGACATCAAGCGCAATCGCATCGGCCTCTCGATGCGCAAGGATGGCGGCCAGGGTGGGGCGCCTCGGGTCGGCCAGCGCGACAGCGGCGGCGGCAAGCCCGTACCGCGCTCGCCGGCGCCGCAGCGCCAGCCTGAAAAGCCGTCACAGGGTGCGTTCGGCGCGGCGCTCGCCGAGGCGATGAAGCGGAAATAGCTACCACGCCAGAACAGCCGGCTCCTTCTCAACCTGGCCCCGCAGCCAGTCGCGAAAGCTGGCAACCGGCGGATGGCCGCGCTTGGCGTGCGGCACGACGAGATAATAGGCACTGCGGCTCTGCATCGGCTTGCCCGGCGCCGGCGCCAACTGGCCACGCTGCAATTCTCCGGCGATCAGGATCTGCGGCAGCAGCGCCACGCCGAGCCCCGCCATGCAGGCCTGCGCGACCGTACCGAACTGCTCGAACTGCATGCCGGGGCCGGTCGGCGCGTCGAGCTCCTGATGCTCGAACCATTCGCTCCAGGCGTCGGGACGCGTTGCCATGTGCAGCAACGGCAGGCGGCCGATATCGGCCGGCGTCGCGACCTTCCGCTGCGCCAGGAATTCGGGCGCGGCGACCGGCATCACGGTCTCGCGCATCAAAAGCGTGCAATCAGCGTCCGGCCAATCAGGCATGCCGTGGTGGATTGTGGCGTCGAGCCGCTCGCGCGCGAAGTCGAAGCGGCCAATGCGCGTGGCGAAATTGATCGTGATGTCCGGATGACGGGCGACGAAATCCGGAATGAGCGGCATCAGCCAGCGCGTGCCGAAGGTCGGCAGGATGGCAAGGTTGAGAACACCGCTATGCCGATTGCTCATCAATCCAAGCGCCGCATCGCGCAACTGCGCGAGTGCTGAGCGCACCGCGCCGGCGTAGATTTCGCCCGCCGTGGACAGCCTGACATTGCGGCTGTCGCGTTCGAAAAGCCGGCGCCCGAACTGCTCTTCCAGCAGATTGATCTGCCGGCTGACGGCACCTTGCGTGAGATCGAGCTCGCGGGCCGCGGCGGTGAAGGAGCCGAGACGCGCCACCGCCTCGAAGGCGGCAAGCGCGCTGATGTTTGGCAAGAGGCGGCGCTGAACGTTCATGATCTATTACTATCGCTCATTGATGCTTGATGCAATTTCGTTTGATTTTTTCCAGATGGAGGCGGATAAGCCGGGCCATCCAAGATTTTACCGGGAGACCCACCTCATGGCCGCCGAGAAGAACGCCTTCGTCTGGAACGATCCCTTCCTGATCGAGGACCAGCTATCCGAAGACGAGCGGATGGTGCGCGACGGCGCAGCGGCGTTCGCCGCCGACAAGCTAGCGCCCCGCATCGAGGAAGCCTATGCCGATGAGAAAACCGATCCCTCGATCTTCCGCGAGATGGGCGAGGCGGGCCTGCTCGGCATTACCATTCCGGAGGAATATGGCGGGCTCGGCGCCAATTACGTCACCTACGGGCTGGTGGCGCGCGAAGTCGAACGCATCGATTCCGGCTATCGCTCGATGATGAGCGTGCAGTCGTCGCTGGTCATGTATCCGATCCATGCCTACGGCTCGGAAGAGCAGCGCAAGAAGTACCTGCCGAAGCTCGCCTCCGGCGAATGGATCGGCTGCTTCGGCCTCACCGAGCCGGATGCCGGCTCCGATCCGGGCGGCATGAAGACACGGGCCGAGAAGACGGCGAACGGCTACAGGCTTTCCGGCTCCAAGATGTGGATTTCCAACGCGCCGATCGCCGACGTCTTCGTCGTCTGGGCAAAGTCGGCCGCGCATGACAACCAGATCCGCGGCTTCGTGCTGGAAAAGGGCCTGAAGGGGCTGTCGGCGCCGAAGATCGGCGGCAAGCTTTCGCTGCGAGCCTCAATCACCGGCGAGGTAGTGATGGAAGGCGTCGAGGTCGGCGAGGAGGCGCTGCTGCCCAATGTCTCGGGCCTGAAGGGACCCTTCGGCTGTCTCAATCGCGCGCGCTACGGCATCTCGTGGGGCGCCATGGGCGCGGCCGAGGATTGCTGGCACCGCGCGCGGCAGTACGGCCTCGACCGCAAGCAGTTCGGCAAGCCGCTCGCCGGCACACAGCTCTTCCAGAAGAAGCTCGCCGACATGCAGACCGAGATCGCGCTCGGCCTGCAGGGTTCGCTGCGCGTCGGCCGGCTGATGGACGAAGGCAAGATGGCGCCGGAGATGATTTCGATCGTCAAGCGCAACAATTGCGGCAAGGCGCTCGACATCGCCCGCCAGGCTCGCGACATGCATGGCGGCAACGGCATCCAGATCGGCTATCACGTGATGCGTCATGCCCAGAACCTAGAGACGGTCAACACCTATGAGGGCACGCATGACGTGCATGCGCTGATACTGGGTAGGGCGCAGACGGGGCTTCAGGCGTTTTTCTAAGCCGGCAACGCTGCTTAAATTAGGTGCAGCGCAACATCTCTGCTTGGAGAATGCCCAGCACTTATGTCAGGGTTCGGCGATTGAAACGCCGTTCCCCGGGGCACCATGGCAATTCTGGCAGCCGTCCACCACCTGACCCATTACAAATACGACCGGCCGGTCGTTCTCGGCCCTCAGGTGATCAGGCTGCAGCCGGCGCCGCATTCGCGCACCAAGGTGCTCAGCCATTCGCTGAAGGTCGAGCCGAAGAACCATTTCGTCAACCTGCAGCAGGACCCGTACGGCAACTTCCTCGCCCGCTTCGTCTTCCCGGAGCCGGTGACGGAACTGAAGATCCAAGTCGATCTAGTCGCCGATATGACGGTCTATAATCCGTTCGATTTCTTCGTCGAGGAATCAGCCGAGAATTTCCCGTTCGAGTACCCGGAAGAGATCAGGCAAGACCTCGCCATATACCGCACGCCCGAGCCGGCCGGCCCGTTGCTGTCGGCCTTCCTGAAAACCATCGACCGCAGTCCGACAAACACGGTCAACTTCCTGGTCGGCCTCAACGCGCGGCTGCAGCGCGAAATCGCTTATATCGTGCGCATGGAGACCGGCGTCTATTCGCCGGAGGAGACGCTGGCCGCAGGCAAAGGCTCGTGCCGGGATTCAAGCTGGCTGCTGGTGCAGATCCTGCGCAACCTCGGCATCGCAGCGCGTTTTGTCTCCGGTTACCTGATCCAGTTGAAGCCGGACCTCGTCTCGTTGGACGGACCGCCTGGAACTTCGGTCGATTTCACCGACCTGCACGCCTGGTGCGAAGTCTATATTCCGGGCGCCGGCTGGATCGGTTTCGACCCGACTTCCGGTTTGCTCACCGGCGAAAGCCATGTGCCGCTGGCGGCGACGCCGCATTTCCGCAATGCCGCGCCGATCTCCGGCATGGCGAGCTTCGCCAATGTCGATTTCGGCTTCGACATGCGCGTCCAGCGCATCGCCGAGCATCCGCGCATCACCAAGCCGTTCTCGGATGAAAGCTGGGAGGCGCTCGACGCCTTGGGCAACAAGGTCGACGCGGTTTTGGGCGAGCAGGATGTGCGGCTCACCATGGGCGGCGAGCCGACCTTCGTGTCGATCGACGATTTCGAGGCTGCCGAATGGAACACGGCGGCCGTCGGGCCGACCAAGCGCGACAAGGCGGATCAGCTGATCCGGCGCCTGCGCGAGCGCTTCGCGCCGGGCGGTTTCCTCCACTACGGTCAAGGCAAGTGGTATCCGGGCGAGAGCCTGCCGCGCTGGACCTTCTCGCTCTTTTGGCGCACCGATGGCGAGCCGGTCTGGCGCGACCCGTCGCTGATCGCGCGCGAAACGAGCACCGTCTCTGTCGGGCTTGAGCAGGCCGCAAGCTTGATCACGGCGATCGCCGCCGAGCTCGGCATCGACAAGGCGATGGTCGGCGAGGCCTATGAGGATCCGGCCGATTGGCTGCTCAAGGAGAGCAAGCTGCCGGACAATGTCGACCCGTCCAACTCGAAGCTGGAGGATCCGGAAGAGCGCAACCGCATGGCACGTGTGTTCGAGCGCGGCCTGACCAAGCCGTCAGGCTATGTGCTGCCGGTGCAGCGCTGGAACAGCCAGGCCGCCGGGCAGCGCTGGCGTTCGGAAAAGTGGAAGACGCGGCGCGGCCGGCTGTTCCTGGTGCCGGGCGATTCCCCGGTCGGTTATCGGCTGCCGCTCGGCGCGCTGCCTTACGTGCCGCCGGCGCAATACCCCTATATCGTGCCGGTCGATCCGTCGCTGCCGCGCGCTACGCTGCCGGCGCGCGACGCTCTCTTGCCGGAACCTGCCCCAGCAGAACTTGAGGGCCCCGAGGAAATGGCGCGCCGCCAGCTGGCAGCGTCCTTCACCGCGACAACGGGCCAGCAGGAGCGCGTCGAGCAGGAGATCACCGAGATCGGCGGTGCGGTGCGCACGGCGCTCACCGTCGAGCCTCGTGACGGGCGGCTCTGCGTGTTCATGCCGCCGGTCGAGGCGCTTGAGGACTATCTTGAGCTGGTGGCGGCGGCCGAGAACGCGGCCAAGGCGATCGGCCTGCCGGTGCATATCGAGGGTTATGGGCCGCCGTACGACCCGCGCCTCAACGTCATCCGCGTGGCGCCCGATCCCGGCGTCATCGAGGTAAACATCCACCCGGCCGCCGACTGGCGGGAATGCGTCGCGACGACCACGGCGATCTATGAGGAAGCCAGGCAGTCGCGGCTCGGCACCGACAAGTTCATGATCGACGGCCGTCACACCGGCACGGGCGGCGGCAATCATGTCGTTGTCGGCGGCGCGACGCCCAACGATAGTCCGTTCCTGCGCCGGCCGGACCTGTTGAAGAGCCTGGTGCTGCAATGGCAGCGGCACCCATCGCTCTCCTATCTGTTTTCCGGCCTGTTCATCGGCCCCACCAGCCAGGCGCCGCGCATCGACGAGGCACGGCATGACTCCCTCTATGAACTCGAGATCGCGCTGGCCCAGGTGCCGCATCCCGACAAGGGCGAGGCGCCGTTGCCGTGGCTGGTCGACCGGCTGTTCCGCAATCTCTTGACCGACGTGACCGGCAACACGCACCGTTCGGAAATCTGCATCGACAAATTGTTCTCGCCGGACGGTCCGACGGGACGGCTCGGTTTGGTCGAGTTCCGCGGCTTCGAAATGCCACCCAATGCCCGGATGTCGCTCGCCCAGCAATTGCTGGTCCGCGCTATCATCGCGCGGGCTTGGAAGAACCCGCTCGACGGCCGCTTCGCGCGCTGGGGCACGTCGCTGCATGACCGTTTCATGCTGCCGCATTATGTCTGGGCGGATTTCCTCGACGTGCTGGAAGATCTGAAGCTCAACGGCTTCGACTTCCGCCCGGAATGGTTCGCAGCCCAACTCGAATTTCGCTTCCCGTTCTGCGGCGAGGTGCAGCATGGCGGCGTCAAGCTGGAGCTCAGGCAGGCGCTGGAGCCCTGGCATGTGATGGGCGAGCAAGGCGCGATCGGAGGCACGGTCCGCTTCGTCGATTCGTCCATCGAGCGGCTGCAGGTGAGGACGCAAGGCCTCAATCCAGAGCGTCACGCGGTCGTCTGCAACGGCCGCATCGTACCGATGAAGGCGACCGACAGCAGAGAGGTCGCGGTGGCAGGCGTGCGCTTCAAGGCCTGGCAGCCGGCCTCCGGCCTGCATCCGGCCCTTCCGGTCAACACGCCGTTGGTGTTCGACATCCACGACCGCTGGTCGGGCCGCTCGTTGGGAGGCTGCGTCTATCATGTCGCGCATCCGGGCGGCCGCAACTACGAGACCTTCCCGGTCAACGGCAACGAGGCGGAGGCGCGGCGGCTGGCCCGCTTCGAGCCGCGCGGCCATACGCCGGGTGCCTATGTGCTGCGTGAAGAACAAGGTTCTGAAGAGTTTCCCATGACCCTTGACCTCAGGCGACCGGCGAGATTCTGATCGAGCATGGCCAAGGGGAATCAGAAACGGGCGGGCGGCAGGCCGCGGGCGCAGAGCCTGTTGGAGCATTACCGGCCGATTGAAGGCGTCGTCGACGAGATGGTCGACGCGTCGGGCAATCCGCGCCCGGCCTGGCAGTCCTTCATCGGAGCGCTGGACGATCTGGGGGCTGAGGCGCTCGGACAGCGCTTTGCCCGCGCCGACCAATATCTGCGCGATGCCGGCGTCTACTACCGCGTCTACGACAAAGCCGGCGCCAACGAGCGCGAATGGCCGCTGGCGCATGTCCCGCTGCTGATCGACGAGAAGGAATGGGCCGAGATCAGCGCCGGCCTCGTCCAGCGCGCCGACCTGTTCGAGACGATGCTGGCCGACATTTACGGGCCGAACCGGCTGATCGAGAAGGGAATCCTGCCGGCGGGGCTGATTGCGGCGAGCCCGGAATATCTGCGCCCGGTGGTCGGCGTCCGTCCGGCCAGCGGCCATTTCCTGCACATGGTCGCCTTCGAGCTCGGCCGCGGCCCCGACGGCCGCTGGTGGGTTCTGGGCGACCGCACGCAAGCGCCGTCGGGCGCCGGCTTTGCGCTGGAGAACCGCGTTGCCACCACGCGCGCCTTGTCTGACATCTATGGCGAGCTGCATGTGCATCGCCTGGCCGGCTTCTTCCGCCGCTTCCGTGATGCGCTGAACGGCATGGCGAAGGATTCCGGCGGCCGCGTCGCCATCCTGACGCCCGGACCGCTCAACGAGACCTATTACGAGCACGCCTATATCGCGCGTTATCTCGGCATTATGCTGCTCGAAGGCGAGGACCTGACGGTGTCCGGCGGCCGGCTGATGGTGCGCACGGTTTCGGGCCTGATGCCGATCGGCGTTTTGTGGCGGCGGCTCGATGCCGCTTTCGCCGATCCGGTGGAGCTCAAACCGGACTCGCAGATCGGCACGCCGGGGCTGGTCGAGGCGATCCGGCGCGGCACCGTCTCGGCCGTCAACGGGCTCGGTTCCGGCTTGGCGGAAACGCGGGCGCTGCTTTCTTTCCTGCCGCGGATCGCACGGGAATTGCATGGCGAGGAACTCAAGCTGCCGAACATTGCGACCTGGTGGTGCGGACAGCAGGCCGAACGCGACCATGTGCTGGCCAATATCGACCGCATGGTGGTTGGCCCGGCGCTGTCGACACGGCTTGCCTTCGAGGACGATGGCGCGACCAGGCTCGGTTCGGCGCTTTCGGCCGGCGAGCGGGCGGAGCTTATCGCGCGGATCGAAGCCGACGGGGTTGGCTTCGTCGGCCAGGAGGCGGTCACGCTCTCGACTACGCCGGTCTTTGCCGGCGGCCGCTTGGAGCCGCGGCCCGCCAGCCTGCGCGTCTACCTGGCGCGAACACACGAAGGCTGGACGGTGATGCCCGGCGGCTTTGCACGCGTCGGCTTCTCGCTCGACCCGACCGCGATGGCCATGCAGCGCGGCGGTCAGGCGGCGGATGTCTGGGTGGTCAGCGACAGGCCTGTCGAGCGGGAGACGCTGCTGCCGCAGGAGACCGACGGCTTCACCCGCACCATGCCCGGCAGCCTGCCGAGCCGCGCCGCGGAAAACCTGACCTGGCTCGGCCGCTATATCGAGCGCTCGGAAGACACGGTGCGGGTGCTGCGCGCTTATCACGTCAGGCTGGCGGAGACATCCGATCCCGAGATGCCGCTGCTCGCCGACATCAGAGACTATCTCGAACCGTTCGGCATCGAGGTCGAAACCGCGATCCCGCTTGGATTGATCGGCACATTGGACAGCGCCGTCTACAGCGCCGGCCAGATCCGCGACCGCTTCTCGCCGGATGGCTGGCTGGCGCTGAAGGATCTGTCGAAGACCATCCACAAATTCGCGGAGACGGTCGCTCCGGGCGACGACGCGACGCGGGCGATGACCGTGATGCTGCGAAAGCTTGCGGGCTTCTCGGGGCTGCTGCACGAGAACATGTACCGCTTCACCGGTTGGCGCTTCCTGGAGAGCGGCCGCCGACTGGAACGTGGCATCCAGATCGCGCGCACGCTAGCCAGGCTGACAAAGGCAGACGCGCCCGACGGCGCACTCGACATGATGCTGGAGATCGGCGACAGCGTCATGACCCACCGCCGGCAATATCCGGTTCAGTCAGGCCGGCGCACGGTTATAGACCTCTTGGCGCTCGATCCGCTCAACCCGCGCTCGATCCTGTTCCAGCTCGAGCGGCTCAAGGCCGAGATCGGCATGCTGCCTTCCGTCGGGGGCGAGGGACATATGTCGCCCGCGGCGAAAGAAATCCTGCAGCTCAACACGGCGCTCGCCGTGATGGAGCCTCAGGACATGACCGCGAAGGTGCTCGACGATCTCGCCATTCAGATCGGCGATCTCTACAACAGTCTCGCCAAGGCCTATTTCGGATAAATGCTCTACGACATCAGGCTCCATCTTCATTACGGCTATGCGGCCGCAGCCGGCGGCGGCAGGCACCAGGTGCGCGTGCTGCCCCAGACGATCACTGGCGTGCAGCGGGTTATCGCCGCCTCACTGTCGTTCCAGCCGAATCCGGCCGAGCGGGCGGATTTTTCCGATTTCTTCGGCAACAACGTCACTGCGATCGCCGTTCGCGACGCGCATGAGGAGCTCCACGTCAGGATGAGCGCTCGTGTGTCGGTGTCGCGGCCGGAAGCCGGCCTCGACGTCTCTCCCGACATTCACGGCTTGAGGGGGGAACTCGACGCGGTGCGTTCGCTGTCCGCCGAGGCGCCGCATCACTTCCTCGCCGCCAGCAACCACGCCGGCATCGATCCGGTAATCACGGCCTATGCGCGGGAAAGTCTCGCCGGTTCGGCGATCGCCACGGCGGTCGATCTCTGCAATCGGATCCACCGCGATTTCACCTATGACGGCAAGGCAACCACCGTGCAGACGCGCGCCAGCGATGCCTTTGCGCTTCAGCGTGGGGTTTGCCAGGATTTCTCGCACATCATGATCGCCGGGCTGCGCGGGCTTGGCATCCCCGCCGGTTATGTCAGCGGCTTCCTGCGCACGATCCCTCCCAAGGGTAAGCCGAGGCTCGAAGGCGCCGACGCCATGCATGCCTGGGTCAAGGCCTGGTGCGGGCGCGACGCCGGCTGGCAGGAATTCGATCCGACCAACGGCATGCGGGCGAGCAACGACCATATCACGGTGGGATACGGCCGCGACTATTCCGATGTGGCGCCGATTGTCGGCGTCCTGAAAACCACCGGCGACCAGATCGGCGAGCAGGCGGTCGACGTCATCCCGGTCGCTGCCTGAAGGCGTACGATCGGTGATGCGGCTGCTTCTCAAATCGCGATCCCGCCGCTATCTTGCCGCCGGACCGTGGACCGGCCTGCCGGGCACTTGCGCGGAGTTCAATTGTTGACATCGGTCAGCATCATCATTCCAGCACACAATGCGTCGGCAACCGTTGCAGACACGTTGGCAACCTTGCGCTCGGAAGCCGAGGTCATCGGCGAAGTGATACTGGTCGACGATTCCTCGACGGACAACACGGCGGCCGTGGCCGCGGACGCAGCCTCGCGGCTGGCGCTGCCGTTCCGGATCATCCGGTCCAATTGTCGAGACGCGGGCGGCTCCCGCAATCTTGCGCTGGCCGAGGCGCGCTTCCCCTGGATTTACATGATCGACGCCGACGATCTGCATATCGAGGGTGGGTTGCGGACGCTGCTGTCCAAGACCAGGACCAAGCCAGGCGCCGACATGGTGGTCGGCGCCTACCGCCGGCGGACCGATGGCCGGGACCGACAGTTCAAAACGCCGGCCGGCTACATGACTGCCGGGCTCGCCAATGCCTCCGCCTATGTGGAAGGCAGGATACGGTCGATTGCCGTCGGCAGCGCGCTGGTGTCGCGGCATACGGTCGGCGACACGCGCTTCCCGACCGGTCTTGCCTACGACGAAGACACATTGTTCTGGGCGCGGGTTATGAGCAAGGCATCGCTCGCGGTCGTGAGGCAACCGATCATGGTCTACTTCGTATCGTCGGACCGTTCGGATGACCGCTTCGCGATAAAGCCTGCGCGACGCTTCCTCGAATGGCGCCTGGCGTTGCGCGAACTCGCCGACTGCGGCATTGCGAAATCGTCGTTGAAAGCGAGGGAAGGGCTTGTGGCGCTCAAGATCGCCCGCGTACACTACGCTCGCGGCGATCTCGAAACGGCGGCAAAATTCCTGGCGGTTGCCGAAGCGGCGCCCAAGGTTTCCACCGACATCTGGCGCTGCATGCGCTACCGGCTCAAAATCGCGGCGCGGCGCCGGTTCCCGGCGCATCGCGTCCAACTGCAAAGTGCCTGATGGCCGACGGGCCGGAACTTGCAGTCGTGGTGATAGGTTTTCGGGCTCCGACCGATCTGGTCGCGGCGGTCAGGTCGGTGCTCGGCCAGAACATCCCGCTCGAGGTGGTCGTCGTGAATTCCGGCGGCGGGAATGCCCAGGCGCTTCTGGCCAATGCCGGACTCGACGTGCCAGTCATCGAGTGCGAAGAAAGGCTCTTTGCCGGGGCCGCGAGAAATCGCGGCATAGCGGCGACGAAAGCTCCTTTCATCGCCTTTCTCGCGGATGATTGCCTGGCATGCCCGCGATGGGCAGAGGTCCGGCTGCGCCATCACCGGGAAGGCGTCGCGGCCGTGGCAAGCGCCATCGCCAACAGTCATCCGCGCAATCTGGTCGCGTGCGCGGCCCATCTCGTTACCTATATGCGGCGCCTGCCAGGTCTTCCCGCTCATAAGGCACTTCGCTACGGCGTTTCTTTCGACCGAAAATTGTTCGATCGGTATGGCCTGTTCGACGAACAAATGGCGACGGGAGAAGACACGGAATTCCTGGAAAGGCTGCCGAAGGCGGTCGTGCCGCTATGGGAGCCGGCGGTGCTTACCGTCCATCGCAACGAGACACGGCTGATCCGAGTGATTGTCGACCAGTATCTGCGCGGATACCGATATGGGACCTACCTCAAATCCGTTGGACACCGAAAGCCATTGCGGATTTTCAAAGGGGTGTTTCGGGACCGGCGCAATGTCGGCAAGTTCGCAAAAGAAGGCCTGGCCGAAGAGGATAGACGTTTCGCGATGTTATCGCTGCCGATCGTATGGGCGGCATTGTTCGCAAAATCGCTGGGGGCAGCCGTCGGCGTAACGCATGGCGATAGGACAGGCACGCGGCCATGATCACCATGGAGATGAAGCAGCCGCGCCGGCGGCGCGGTCGATGGCTTTGGTCGCGGCAAAGGATCGTCGGCATTTTCAGCTATCGCTACGATGCGCATCTGGTGCCAGACCTCCTCGCCAATCTCGACGCAATCGTCGATGGCTGGATCGCCTATGACGATCGCTCGGCGGATGCGGTCTTCAGCAATGAACCGCAGAGGCGGCGCGCGCTTATTGCCGCGGCCTATGAGGCGGGTGCCGATTGGCTTCTGGCAATCGATCCGGACGAAAGGCTGGAAGATGCCGTGGCAAGCCGGATAGGCCAACTGACCAGCGGGTCCAGGCGCAATGCCTGGGGATTTCGCCTAAGGGAGATGTATACGCCGGCAAGCTATCGCATCGACGGCGTCTGGGGCCAAAAGATGCAGCACAGGCTTTTCCCCGCCTATCACCCGGATCTGAGCCGGTCGCAAGGGCTGCATGAGGCCTGGTTCCCCGAAGATCTGCGCTTCAAGCTTCGGGACAGCGGCCTTAACCTTTATCATTTGAAGATGATCGAGCCGAAACGGCGCGTGGCACGTCGCGACCTCTACAATCATCTCGATCCGGAGCAACGTTTGCAGCAGATCGGCTACGACTATCTGACGGACGAGGCGGGAGCGGTTCTGGAAGCGATACCGGCCGGGCGAGACTACTTTCCCACCCATGTCGACGACGGCAGGCTTTGGATGGCTGAGGTGTCCGCCGACCGGCGGAGCTGAAGGACGCCCTCTGGGGACGGCGGAACCAGCCGCTGTCGCGCGGCTTATCTACGGACCAGTTCCGTGGAGTTACCATGCTGCAACGAGCACAATCGTCCTTCGGCCGCCTGGCGGGTGGTCTGGAAATACAAGGGAACGGCGCGCAGAGTTCCGCCGAGCGCGCCGCGCTCAGCTATGTCAGCGATGCCGATCCGGGCATCCGGCGCCTGAGAAAAGGCAAGGGATTTTCCTATGTCGGCCCGAACGGGAGTGCGGTCACCGCGGCCACCCTTGACCGTATCAAGGCGATCGTCATTCCGCCCGCGTGGACGGATGTATGGATCTCGCCCGACCCGAACGGCCATATCCAGGCGACCGGCCGGGATCAGCGCGGACGCAAGCAGTACCGCTATCATCCGCAGTGGACCGAGGAACGGGACGGCGTCAAATACTCCAGCCTCGTTGCTTTCGCGCAAAGCCTGCCCTCCTTGAGGCGCCAGGTCGATGCCGACCTGCGCCGTCATGGACTTCCGCTGGAGCGCGTTGTCGCCTCTGTCGTCTGGCTGCTCGACAACACCATGATCCGTGTCGGCAATGCCGCCTATGCCCGCGACAACAAGAGTTTCGGCCTGACCACGCTGCGCGACCGCCATGTCGAAATCACCGGTTCCAGCCTGCGCTTCTCCTTCACGGGCAAGTCCGGCAAGGAATGGAAGCTGAAGCTCGTCGACCGACGCATCGCCAAAATCGTGCGCGGCGCGCAGGACCTGCCTGGCCAGAAGCTGTTTCAGTATCTTGATGACGAGGGAACACGCCGGCCGCTGCGGTCGGAGGACGTCAATCGCTATATTCGCGAGGCATCTGGCCCGGAGTTCAGCTCCAAGCATTTTCGCACCTGGGGCGGCACCATCCATGCGGCATCCCTGTTCGCGCAGGCGGAGTTGCCCGAGAGCATGACCCAGAAAAACCGCGTGATGAACAGTATCGTCGACAAGGTCGCCGAACGACTCGGCAATACGCGAGCCGTCTGCCGCCGGTGCTATATCCATCCGCTCGTCTTCGAGGCGTGGGCCGAAGGGAAGCTGCTCGGCGAAATGGCCGAAGCCAACAAACGAAAGCGCCTTATACCGGGCCTCGACGAGGAGGAGAGGCTGGTGCTGAGATGGCTGCAGGCGCGCGAAGCCTGACCACCAGGAGGATAGCGTAAACCCTCGATAGCTCTACAACTTTTTTGTCGACCTTGTGTCGGGAAGGGTCCTACTGTTGCGTCCTTTGATACGGAAAGGACGCACCATGCTCTATGCCATTCTCTGCTACGCCTCCGAAGACGTGGTCTGCTCCTGGAGCAAGGAACAGGACGAGGAGGTCATGGCAAAGCTCCTCAACGTACAGGACAAATACGCCAGGGCAGGCCGGCTGGGGCCGGTGGCGCGCCTGCTGCCGACCACAGCCGCGACGACGCTTCGCAAGGTCAAGGGCGAATCGGTGGTGCTCGACGGCCCGTTCGCCGAGACCAAGGAGCAGTTCCTCGGCTTCTACACGCTCGAATGCAATCACCTGGACGAAGCCGTCGAGTTCGCTCGCGAACTCTCCGAGGTCAATCCGAGCGGTGGTTCCTACGAGATCAGGCCGATCTCGGTCTTCAATCCGACAAAGGTTCCCGCATGACCGAGCTTGCCTGGATCAGCAACGCGATCAGCACCGCCCGTCCGCAGGCGATGGGCGCGCTGCTGCGCTATTTCCGCGACCTCGACGCCGCGGAAGAAGCTTTCCAGGATGCATGCCTGAGGGCGCTGAAGAACTGGCCGAAAAACGGGCCGCCGCGCGATCCGGCGGCCTGGCTGATCTTCGTCGGCCGCAACAGCGGCATCGACGCGGTGCGCAAGCGCGCCAAGCAGGCGCCGATGCCGGAAGAGGACCAGATCTCCGATCTCGAGGATGCCGAAGGCGATATGGCCGAGCGGCTGGACGGCGCGCATTATCGCGACGATATCCTGCGGCTCCTGTTCATCTGCTGCCATCCGGACCTGCCGGCGACGCAGCAGATCGCGGTCGCGCTGCGCATCGTCTCCGGCCTGACCGTCAAGCAGATCGCGCGCGCCTTTCTCGTCGGCGAGAGCGCCATGGAGCAGCGCATCACCCGGGCCAAGGCGCGCATCGCCGATGCCGGCGTGCCGTTCGAGACGCCAGGCGCGGTCGAGCGTTCCGAGCGCTTGGCGGCGGTCGCGGCCATGATCTATCTGATCTTCAACGAGGGCTATTCGACCAATGGCGGCGAGGCGCCGGCCCGCGCGCCGCTTTGCGAGGAGGCGATCCGGCTCGCCCGGCTGCTGCTCAGGCTGTTTCAGCAGGAACCGGAGATCATGGGGCTGACGGCGCTGCTGCTTCTCCAGCATGCACGCGCGCCGGCGCGCTTCGACGCACATGGCGAGATCGTGCTGCTCGAGGATCAGGACCGGTCGCTCTGGAGCCGCAAGATGATCGACGAGGGCCTGGCGCTGGTCGACAAGGCGCTGCGTCATCGCAAGCCTGGCCCATACCAGGTGCAAGCGGCGATCGCGGCATTGCATGCGCGGGCGGCAACACCCGAGGATACGGACTGGACCGAGATCGACCTGCTCTACGGCTTGCTCGAGCAGACGCAGCCGTCGCCGGTAGTGACGCTGAACCGCGCGGTTGCGGTGAGCAAGGTGCGCGGCCCCAAAGCGGCGCTGGCGATGATCGAGCCGCTAGAGGATCGGCTGGCAGGCTATTTCCACTTCTTCGGCCTGAAGGGCGGCCTGCTGATGCAGCTCGGCCGTGGCGAGGAGGCGCGCGTGGCCTTCGACCGCGCGATCGCTTTAGCCAACACCGCCGCCGAAGCCGCTCATATCCGCATGCATATCGACCGGCTGATCAAGGAAAGCACCGAGAAGTCGCAGGCCAAGAAGGCGCGCTGATCCCATTTTCACTGCTGGCCCAATTTTGCGCGCCGGGGGTTGGACCATCCCGGGGTGGCGGTTTTTCCCTGAAACGAGTAATGCCACGCCATGAAAGCGCCGTCGTGCCTCAGGGCGGCGACAAGACGTGGCGCAAGGCTTCGACGCTCGCCATATCCAAGGCGAGATCTGAAAAGGAACAAACATGACGATTGCGAAGGAAACGGCCTCACTTCTGGAGAAACTTGGCGTCGCCAAGGATACGCTTTCCGGCGGCGACCTCATCGTGCGCAGCCCGGTGACGGGCGAGCAGATCGCGGCACTGAAGTCGATCTCGGCGGTCGATGCCGGCAAGGCTATCGATGCCGCGCACAAGGCCTTCCAGGCCTGGCGGCTGGTGCCGGGGCCGAAGCGGGGCGAACTGGTGCGCCTGCTCGGCGAGGAGTTGCGTGCTCACAAGGCGGAGCTCGGCCGGCTGGTGTCGATCGAGGTCGGCAAGATCCCGTCCGAGGGTCTTGGCGAAGTACAGGAGATGATCGACATCTGCGATTTCGCGGTCGGTCTTTCCCGCCAGCTCTACGGCCTGACCATCGCCACCGAGCGCCCTGGACACCGCATGATGGAAACCTGGCATCCGCTCGGCGTCGTCGGCGTGATCTCGGCCTTCAACTTCCCCGTCGCGGTGTGGTCGTGGAACGCGGCACTTGCACTCGTGTGCGGTGACGCGGTGGTGTGGAAGCCGTCGGAAAAGACGCCGCTGACGGCGCTTGCCTGCGGGGCGATCTTCGAGCGCGCCGCCAGGCGTTTCGGCGCCGATGCGCCGGAAGGACTACTCCAGGTGCTGATCGGCGACCGCGCCGTCGGCGAGGTGCTGGTCGACCATCCGAAGGTGCCGCTGGTCTCGGCCACGGGCTCGACCCGCATGGGCCGCGAGGTCGGTCCGCGGCTGGCCAAGCGTTTTGCACGCGCGGTGCTCGAGCTCGGCGGCAACAATGCCGGCATCGTATGCCCGAGCGCCGATCTCGACATGGCGCTGCGCGCCATTGCGTTCGGCGCCATGGGCACCGCCGGCCAGCGCTGCACGACGCTCAGGCGGTTGTTCGTGCACGAGAGCGTCTATGACGCGCTGCTGCCGCGCCTGAAGAAGGCCTATCAGAGCGTTTCGGTCGGCAATCCGCTGGAGACCTCGGCGCTGGTCGGTCCGCTGATCGACAAGGCCGCCTTCGACAATATGCAGAAGGCGTTGAACGAAGCGGAAGCGCATGGCGGCAAGGTGACCGGGGGCAAGCGGTTCGAGAACGGCCATCCCGAGGCCTACTATGTGCATCCGGCGCTCGTCGAAATGCCGAAGCAGGTTTCGCCGGTGACGGAAGAGACCTTCGCGCCGATCCTCTATGTGATGAAATATGCCGATTTCGACGAGGCGCTCGACCTGCACAATGCGGTCGGCGCAGGCCTGTCATCCTCGATCTTTACCCGTGACCTGCAGGAATCGGAGCGCTTTCTCGGCGTCGACGGTTCGGACTGCGGCATCGCCAATGTCAATATCGGCACGTCGGGCGCCGAGATCGGCGGCGCATTCGGCGGCGAGAAGGAAACCGGCGGCGGCCGGGAGAGCGGCTCGGACGCCTGGAAGGCCTATATGCGGCGCGCCACCAACACGGTGAACTTCTCCAAGGCCCTGCCCTTGGCGCAAGGCGTGTCGTTCGACATCGACTGAGGACATAGAGCGGTTCACCGTTCCACGGAAACGGCAAGCCTCCCTATCTCTTTGATTTGACAATTCCGGACGGAAGACCGTTTCACACTTTCCTGGAATTGCTCTGAGCGCCGCGTCATGGTCGAAGCGGCTCAACGGCGCGTCTCTTTGCGCGCCGTCACGGCAAGCTCGGAGCAGGCGCCGCGGCGCTCAGCCTTCGCTCGCGCCGGAAAAACTCGCCTCGAAGGCTGCGTCGACGATGGCGAGCTTGGCTGCCTGGACGGCCATGTATTCGTCGAAGAACTGCCGCGACACCCACATGACGGAATGTCCGCGCTGGCCGACCCAGCCGATGCTGCCGAGCGCCTCGGCGTCGCGGAGCTTGCGCGCCAGATGCGTGCGCGACAGCTTCAGCCAATGCGCAAATTCGCTGATCGAGATGACGCCGGTCGGAATCTTCTCGAGGCTGGCGTCCTCCGGATCGATACCCGACATCAGCCAGTCCATGACGATGCCGCCGTTGTTGAGCCAGATGAACAACGAGAAGGTTTGCTGGGGTTCCCGCACCGGAATGGATGCGAGCAATCCGTCGCAGATCAATGGCTGCAGCTTGGCCAGCATATCGGGGTGTCCGAGGAAAGTCGTCAGCCGGGCTCCGCCATCGATGCGGTCGAGCGTTCGCAAATGGGCATGGATCCAGCCGGTAAAGGTCTCGATGGTGGCCGCGGTCACCCGCAACGGATGAGCCCGGCCATCGCCACGCAACGAAATATATTCGGCGACGTTGTAACGGAGCATTTCCTTGACGAACGCTTCGGCGGTGTTGCGGCTGGCAACTGAATTGCGGCGCACGACCTCGATGAAACGCGCTACGGTCATTTCGGTGCGACGGTCATCGGGGTCGCGCCTGAAATGCAGCGCAAGTCCGACATGGCCGAGCAGCCAGCGCTGCTGAGTGGCAAAAACGGCGGCAAGGCGCGGGCTGGTTTCGTAGATATGGATGAGCGCGCGCGACTGCTCCTTGACACCGCGCAGAGCTGCCGGATGACTGGCGATTTCTTCGGCGCTCAGGGGCATTTCCTCGGGCACTCCATTCAATTCGAAGCAACGACCAAAGAAGATTCCCCGCCTTCCACGGTCGTGTCCAGTTACCCATTGGAACAACAGCTGATGTTTCGACGCGTTCTTGCTAACCCTTTGCATCGATTCGAAAAACCCGGATAATAATTCGCTCGACGGTCTAGCGTTCAATGGGCGGCCTCTTCGCCGAATCGGCGAAGGAGCATCGACGCTTGGGCTTCGTGAGTGGACAGGTCGGCAACGTCCAAAACCGGTCTTTGCAACCTGCTGGCGGCGACCTATCCTGGAGGCTTGAAATCCGTTGCCTCTAGGCCGCCGCCGAGTGAAGCCATGCCGAGAACGATCCGGACGCTGACCGCCAGCGAGGTCGAAACGCTCGTCGAGTGGGCGGCGAGGGAGGGATGGAATCCGGGCATCGACGATGCCGCCGCGCTCAGGGCTGCCGATCCTGAAGGGTTCATCGGCGCCTTCGTCACCGGCGAGATGGTGGCCGGCATCTCGGCCGTCGCCTATGGCGCGGAGTTCGGTTTCATCGGCCTCTATATCTGCCGGCCCGATCGGCGCGGTGAAGGCCATGGCAAGGCGGTCTGGGATGCCGGCATGGCTCGGCTCGGCGACCGCATTGTCGGCCTCGACGGCGTAGCCGAGCAGCGCGCCAACTACCAACACAAAGGCTTCGTGCCGGCTTATGAGACCGTCCGCTTCACCGGTCGTCCGGCCCGACTGACCGGGGGTCGGGAAATCCGGTCCGTTGCCGCCGCCGAGACAGCCGAGATCCTGGCCTATGACCGCCAGTGCTTCCCGGCGCCTCGGGAGGCCTTCCTGCGGGCATGGCTGCGGCCGCCCCGGATCGCGATGATGTCCACTGGCTCGACCGGCCTTGCCGGCTACGGCGTGGCGCGCCGATGCCGCGAAGGTTTCAAGATCGGTCCGCTGTTCGCGGACGACATGGAGACAGCCCTGGCTTTGATGGCGGAACTGACGGGAAGGACGGCAGGCGAGGCGCTGCATATCGACGTGCCGGCCACCCAGATCGGCTTCACCGCCGTGCTTCAGGCTGTCGGCATGGTCCCCGGATTCACGACGACCCGCATGTATCGGGGCGGCAAACCAGGCAATGTGCCGTCGAAGGTTTTCGGCATCACGACACTGGAGCTGGGGTGATCGCGAAGCGAATGGCTTCGGTGCTGTGATCATTGTTTGTCCGGCGTGGCGCATGCGAGATGTCTCTCCGACGTGGTTCGGATGCCGGACTGTGTCTCGCCGCAACGCTCATCGCACAGCGGAGGTTATCGAATGGCTGCAAGAACCGTCCTGATCGCGGGCGGCGCCGGGGGAATGGGTCTTGCGACGGGACTGCGCCTTGCGGCTGACGGTGAGCGGATCGTGCTCGCCGACCTTCCCGGCGCGAAACTCGACGAGGCCGTGTCAAGGATTGCCGCGACCGGTGCGAACGCGATCGGTCTGCCGCTCGACATCCGTTCCGTCGCTGCCTGCCGAGAGGTTGTGAACAAGGCCCGCGAATGGGGAGGCGGCCTGGACATTCTCGTCAACGCCGCCGGCGTCTGGCTCGAGGGAGCGGCAAGCGAGGTCCGCGAAGAGCAATGGGACCTGGTGCTGGACGTCAATCTCAAAGGCGCCTTCTTCCTGATCTCGGCCGCCATTCCGCACCTGTCGGCGGTGCAGGGCGTTATCATCAATATCGCCTCGGACGCGGGCATCGTCGGCAACAACGGCGCGGCGGTCTATTGCGCCTCCAAAGGCGGGCTGGTGCTGCTGACCAAGGCTCTCGCCCTGGAGCTTGCGCCGCACGACATCAGGGTCAACGCCGTCTGTCCTGGCGACACGGCGACGCCGATGATCGAGTATCAGGCAAGGACCTATGGCGGAGATGACCCGGACGGCTACAAGCGCCGGCTCCTTGGGCACTACCCGCAAGGGGAAAGAGCACGGTTCATCGGCGTGGAAGAGATCGCCTCCTTCATCCATTATCTTTGCCAGCCCGGCGCGGCGCCGATCACCGGGGCCGCGCTTTCGATCGATTTCGGCATCAGCGCCGGCTACTGACTCGCGGCATTGGCGTCATCGCCTGGGAGGCTTCATGACCATGTTTCGCAAATCCCGCACGGCGCTGGTGACCGGCGCGGGCGCCGCCGACGGCATCGGCGCCGCGGTGGCGCGTGCGCTCGGAGACGCCGGGCTTGCGGTCGCGATCACCGCCTCGTCGCATCGCGTCGAGCAGCGCGCTGAAGAGCTGCGGGCGGAGGGGCTCGACGTTCGTGCGGTGGTGACCGATCTGACGCGTGCAGCGGATGTCGAGCGGCTCTGCTCGGAGGTCGGCGAAATCGATATCCTCGTCAACAATGCCGGGATGGGAACAGTCGCCCAGCCGGCGCTGCAGCGGCGATTTCTCGATCTCAGCGAGAGCGACTGGGACCGCGGCATCGATGTCAGCCTGAAGACCACATTCCTTGCCACACGCGCATTTCTGGCCGGCATGGTCCGACGCGGTCATGGACGCGTGGTGAACATGGCCTCGGTCACCGGCCCTTACGTCTCCAACGAAGGCGAGGCCGCTTATTCCGCCGCCAAGGCAGGCATGGTCGGGCTGACGCATGCGCTTGCGCTGGAGGTCGGCCGCAGCGGCGTCACCGTTAACGCCGTAGCGCCGGGCTGGATCGCGACGGGCGCCTCGACGCCGGAAGAGCTCCTCGCGGCGCAAAACACGCCGCTTGGACGCGCCGGCACTCCGGAGGAGGTCGCTGCGGCTGTGCTGTTCCTGGCGTCCGACGGCGCCAGCTATGTCAACGGGGCCGTCCTCGTCGTGGATGGCGGCAACATCCTTCAGGAGCGCAAGGGCTGACCGCGAAGGTCAACTAACGGCCGCCGCCATCGGCCGTTACTTGTTCGTGTCGGCAATCGCGTCCGGCACCACCACCAGCTTGCCGACGAAGTCCTTGGCCATGAAGTCGGTCTGGGCGCGGTGGAAGTCCGACAGCTTGTAGACGCCGCCGACCAGCGGGCGGATCTTCTTCTCCTCGATGTAGCGCACGATGCGGCGGAAATCGGCCCTGGTGCCCTGGCTCGAGCCGTGCAGCTGAAGCTGCTTGAGATACATGGTGCGCAGGTCCAACTGCACCACCGGCCCCGCGATGGCGCCTGCGGTGGTGTAGCGTCCCTCGGGCCGCAGGATGCGCAGCAGATCATTGAAGATGGCGCCGCCGACAAGATCGGCGACCACGTCGATGGGTTGGCCAGCGGTCGCTTCGTTGACGGCGGCAGGCAGGTCGGCCACGCCGCGCGTGATCACTTTCTCGGCGCCGATGTCGAGCACCGCTTGCTCCTTGCCCTTGCCGACCACGGCATAGGGAATGGCGCCCCGCGCCCGCGCCAGCTGCACGATGCCGGAGCCGACACCGCCGGAGGCGCCGGTGACCAGCACCCGTTCGCCGGCCTTCAAGCCTGCACGTTCCAGCATCTGCTCGCCGGTGAGATAGGCGCAGCAGAAGGTGGCGAGCTCGACATCGCTCAAATCGGTATTGACGACATGCGCGTTCTCGGCCGGCAGCGCCTGGTATTCGGCATAGCCGCCGTCACGGCCGTGGCCCATATAGTCGATGTCGGCAAGCGAATCGTCGTCACGGTTGTAGATGGAGAAGTCGACCATGACGCGTTCGCCGATGCGCTCGGCGGGTACGCCGTCACCGACGGCGACGATGGTGCCGACCGTATCGGTGCCCTGGATGCGAGGAAAGGTCAGCGTGTTGCCTTGCCGGCGCCAGGTCGATACCGCGGCCGCATCTTCTTCCGTGCCATAGGCGCCCTGGCGCACCCACACGTCGGTGTTGTTCATGCCGCAGGCGCTGACCTTGACCAGCACCTCGCCGGCAGCCGGCGACGGCACCTTCACATCGGTGCGGTAGACGAGTTTTTCCAGGCCGCCGTGGCCGGTGAGCTGCACGGCGGCCATCGTGGCCGGGACGGTTCTGGTCATGGCATTCATGTCAATCTGTTCCTTTGCCTTCGCGCAATTCCCCACGGAAAACCGTTTCACACCTTTCTTGGATTGCCTCAGAGGCTGGCAAACACGCTGTTCACGGCGTCGGCGGTCTTGGCGACGATGGTGTCGGCCTCCTCGCGCGTCAGGCAAAGCGGCGGCGCGAAGCCGAGGATGTCGCCCTGCGGCATGGCGCGGGCGATGACGCCGCTTGCCGCGAGCGCCGTGGCGATCTGCGGGCCCACTTTGAGCGCCGGATCGAAGAAGACGCGATCGTCGCGATCCCTGACGAACTCGACCGCAGCCAGCATGCCGTCGCCGCGGACCTCGCCGACGTTTCTGTGGTCGCCGACGGCCTTGGTTAGCTCGGCGCGGAAATAAGCGCCGGTCTCGCCGGCATTCCTCACCAGATCCATCTCGTCGATCAGTTCGAGATTGGCGACGCCCGCGGCGACGCAGATGGGATGCGCCGAATAGGTCCAGCCGTGGCCCAGCGAGCCCAGCTTGTCGGAACCCCTGACCAGCACCTGCCAGACCTTGTCGGAGACGATGACGCCGGAAAGCGGCGCATAGGCAGACGTCAGGCCCTTCGCGATGGTGATCAGGTCCGGCTTGATGCCGTAATGGTCGGAGCCGAACATGGTGCCGAGACGGCCGAAGCCGGTCACCACCTCGTCGGCGACAAGCAGCACGTCGTATTTGTTCAGCACTGCCTGGATCTTTTCCCAATAGCCGGCGGGCGGCGGCACGATGCCGCCGGTGCCGAGGATCGGCTCGCCGATAAAGGCCGCGACGGTGTCCGGGCCCTCGGCAAGGATCATCTCCTCGAGCTTGTCGGCGCAATATTGCGAAAACTGCTCCTCGCTCATCGAGCGGTCGGCGCGGCGGAAATAATAGGGGGCCTCGGTGTGCATGATCGGCGCGCGCGGCAGGTCGAAGGCGTTGTGGAACAGCTCGAGCCCGGTCAGCGATCCTGTCATGACTCCGGAGCCGTGGTAGCCGCGCCAGCGCGAGATGATCTTCTTCTTCTCCGGCCGACCGAGAACGTTGTTGTAATACCAGATCAGCTTGATGTTGGTCTCGTTGGCGTCGGAGCCGGAGAGGCCGAAATAGACCCTCGACATGCCCTTCGGCGCGCGGTCGATGATCATCTTGGCGAGCGTAATCGAGGCCTCGGTGCCGTGCCCGACATAGGCGTGATAATAAGCGAGGTTCTTGGCCTGCTCGGCAATGGCATCGGCGATCTTGTGGCGGCCATAGCCGACATTGACGCAATAGAGGCCGGCAAAGGCATCGATGCTCTTCTTGCCGGTGTTGTCCCAGACGGTGACGCCTTCGCCGCCGGCCATGATGCGTGCCGGGGACTCGCCCCGCGCATGCGTGCCCATATGCGTCGAGGGATGGAAGAAGTGGTCGCGATCCCAGGCCGAAAGTTCGTTGGACTGTTCGAGCATCTTTTTTCTCCTTGCAGGGAATTCTTCCGGCGTGCGCTAGGCGACGTCCAGACAAAGGTATTTCAGATCGGTGAAGGCTTCGAGGCCATGGCGCGAGCCTTCGCGGCCGATGCCGGACTGCTTGACTCCGCCGAACGGGATCGGCGCGCCGGTGATCTTCACCCGGTTGATCGCGACCATACCGTATTCAAGCGCGCGACCCATGCGCGCCTGGCGCGCGCCGTTCTCGGTCACGACATAGGCGACAAGGCCATATTCGGTAGCATTGGCGCGGGCGACGACTTCCGCTTCCTCGTCGAACGGGGTGACGGCGGCGACCGGGCCGAAGGTTTCCTCATGCATGATCAGCGCCTCGTCCGGCACATCGACGAGCAGCGTTGGCTGATAGAACAGCGGCCCGGCCGCATGGCGCTTGCCGCCGATGAGGCAGCGCGCGCCGCGAGCCAGCGCGTCTGCGACCTGCTCCTCCACCTTCTTGACGGCGCGCTCATGCATCAGCGGGCCGATATCGGCGTCGGGTGAAAGCCCGTTGCCGGTGCGCAGACGCTCGATGCGACGGGCGAGGGCGGCGCAGAAGCGGTCATAGATCTGGCGCTGCACATAGATGCGGTTGGCGGCAAGACAATCCTGGCCGGAGGTGGCGAATTTGGCGTCGAGGGCGATCGTCACCGCCTTTTCGATATCGGCATCACCGAAGACGATCAGCGGCGCATGGCCGCCGAGCTCCATGACCAGTCGCTTCATCGTCGGCGCGCTCTGCGCGGCAATCAGCCGGCCGACGTCGGTCGAACCGGTGAAGCTCATGGCGCGCACCCGGGCGTCAGCGCACATCGCGCCGACGATGGTGCGCGCATCCCCGGTGACAACGTTGAAGACGCCGGCGGGCAGGCCGGCACGCTCGCCGAGCTCGGCCAGCGCCAGCGCCGAAAGCGGCGTTTCCGAGGACGGATGCGCCACCACGGTGCAGCCGGCGGCAAGCGCCGCAGCGGCCTTGCGGGTGAGCATGGCCGACGGAAAGTTCCATGGGGTGACGACGCCGACGACGCCGAGCGGCTCGCGGCGAACGGTCATCTGAGCATTCGGCAAATGGCTGGTGACGCTTTCGGCATTGAGGCGCTTTGCTTCCTCGGCATACCACTCGAGGAAGGAGGCGGCGTAGTCGATCTCGCCCAGCGATTCCTTTAGCGGCTTGCCCTGTTCAAGCGTCATCAGCAGCGCCAGGTCGTCCTTGGCGGCGACGATCAGCTCGAACCATTTTCGCAAGATTCCGGAGCGCTCCTGCGGCAGCGCGGAGCGCCAGGCCGGCAGGGCACGCGCTGCCGCGTCGACAGCCTCCGCCGTTTGGCTTGCGCCGAGGGCGGCAACGAAGGCGACTGTAGCGCCGGTGGCCGGATCGGTGACTGCGAAGCTCGCAGCCGAGTCGCCGGCGGTCCAATGGCCCCCGATATAGCCGAGATCGCGCAGCAGCCGGCGATCGGCGAGACGATCCAGTGCTTCGTGGCGGTGTGGGCGTGCAAAATGCGCGGACATCGTTTGTCTCCCGGTGCCAAGGCGATGCGGAGAGATTAGCCGCGCGACCGAGACAGAGAGGCTTTTTCGTCAGCCGCCAGGAGAGAGATTGTCTCTCATCCCCCGCCGGGCCAGACGATCTCTCCGGCTTCAGCCTGGCAACAGGTCGGCGACAGGCACCACGGACTCCTCCTTCACCGTCTTGGTGACGATGTAGGTGAAGTAGCGGTCGATGCCAATCTCGCGTTCCAGCAGGGCGTCGACCAGCCGCTGATAGGCGTCGATGTCCCGCGCCATCACTTTCACCACATAGTCGACGCCGCCGCCGACCGACCAGCAGGCGACGATCTCGGGCACGTCGCGGATGACCCGCTCGAAACGGTCGAAATCGGCTTGCCGGTGGCTGGCCAATGTCACCTCCATCAGCACGGTCGCCACCGGCGCGATCGCGCGCATGGCGATTGCGGCGTGGTAGCCGGCGACGATGCCGGCCTTTTCCAGCTTGCGCAGCCGCATCCAGCAAGGCGTCGGCGACAGGCCGACCTTCTCGGCCAGCGCCAGCTTGGTGATGCGCCCGTCGCGCTGGATGGCGTCGAGGATCTTGAGGTCGATCGGATCGAGTTTCGCTGCCGCCATGCCGGCCCCGCTTTTTGTTCCGGACACCATGACGATGCATTATTTCGATTGTCAATTGCACTGATTTCGATCTCTAATAAAGTCATGACATTATGGCAGCCAGATCCTGCGCTCATCCGCCGCCCGGCCTACCTCTCGCTGGCCGATCAGTTCGCGCGCGCCATCCATGACGGAAAGCTCGCCAATGGCGCGCGACTGCCGACGCACCGGCGGCTTGCCGACGACCTGAAACTTTCGGTCCAGACGGTCAGCCGCGCCTATGAGGAACTGATCCGCCGCGGTCTGATTGCCGGCGAGGTCGGCCGCGGCAGCTTCGTGCAGACGCAGCGCCGGGAGCCGGAGCCGCCCTACCTTCCGGAACGGTTGGGCGAGGTCATCGACCTCTCGATCCTGAAGCCGGTCTGCGAGCCGATGCATCTGGAGAAGCTGAAGCAGGCGTTGGGGTGGCTGGCCGAGAACCTGCCGTCGAGTTCGGCGCTGTCGTTCCGGCCGAACATGGTGTTCCCGCGTCATCGCACGGTGGCGGTCGAATGGCTGAAGCTCTGCGGCCTCGACGCCTCACCGCAGAACATCAGCCTCACCAACGGCGCCACCGCCGGCATGACGGTAGCGCTGATGAGCGTCGCACCGCCCGGTTCGACGGTCGCCACCGAGGCGATCGGCCACCACACGCTGGTGCCGCTCGCCCGCTATCTCGGCTTCAACCTCGAGGGCCTGCCGATCGACGGCAACGGCCTGGTCCCGGAAGCGTTGGACGAGGCCTGCCGTCTCTCCGGCATTCGCGCTGTTTTCGTCCAGCCATCGGTCATCAACCCGACGGCGAGCTTGATGGACGACAGCCGGCGCGAGCAGATCGCCGCGGTCGCGCGCAAACATGACATCGCCATCATCGAGAACGACGTGCTCGGGCCGCTCGTCGAAGGCCGGCCTCCGGCGGTTGCCGCCTTCGCGCCCGAGCGGACGCTCTACGTCACCTCCTTCACCAAGATCACCGTGCCCGGCCTGCGCATCGGCTATCTCGCCGTGCCCGACCGCTATGTCGCGGCCGTCGCCAACCGCCATCTCGTCTCGAACTGGATGGCGACGCCGATGGTGGCGGAAATCGCGACGCGGTGGGTGAATGACGGCACGGCTTTTGAGTTGGTCAACTGGCAACGCGGGGCGTTGAGACGCCGGCAGGAAATCGCAGCCGAAATGCTGGCCGGCGTCGACTATCGCTCCCATCGCGAAGGGCTGCATCTGTGGCTCGAATTGCCGGGCGACCGCGCCGAGGAGAGCTTCGTTGCGCAGGCGCGCCTGCGCGGCGTGGCGATTGCCCCGGGCACGTCGTTCCGCATCGCCGACACGCCGTGGCATCCGGCCGTGCGCATCTCGCTCGGCTCGACCACCGAAGGGGAACTGCGCTCGGGCTTGAGCGTTGTCGCCAAGCTCCTGCTGGGCGATCCGGAGCATCTTCTGCTCGCCATCTGATGCAAAAGCGGATCGCCAATTGCCCTGAAATTGTGCAGCGCTCGAAAAATTGTCATGATATTATTTTCCTAATTGACATGATTTAGCGCGTTTCGCATCGTTAGGAGCATTGGCCGCTTCAGAACGGGGAAATGGATTGCCCGCGCCCATCATCAAGGTCGACGCCATTTCGAAGAGCTTCGGCGCCTTCAAGGTGCTGGACGGCTTGTCGATGCAGGTCATGCCAGGCGAGAAGCTGGCGCTGATCGGCCCATCCGGATCGGGCAAGACGACGATCCTGCGCATCCTGATGACGCTGGAAAAGATCGACGGCGGCCATATCCAGATCGACGGCGAGCAGCTCTATCACATGGAGCGCAACGGGCAGCTGGTGCCGGCCGACGAGCGGCACCTGGCCAAGATGCGCCAGAAGATCGGCATGGTCTTCCAGCTCTTCAATCTGTTCCCGCACAAATGCGTCATGGACAACGTCACGCTGGCGCCGATGCTGACCAAGGGCGTGGCGCGAGCCGCCGCCGAAAAACGGGCGATGGAGCTGCTCGACATGGTGGGCCTCGCCGATAAGGCGAAGAGCATGCCGGCACAGCTTTCCGGCGGCCAGAAGCAGCGCGTCGCGATCGCCCGCGCGCTGGCGCTGTCGCCCAAGATCATGCTGTTCGACGAGGTCACGTCGGCGCTCGACCCTGAGCTTGTCGAGGAGGTGCTCAACGTCATGCGCAAGCTCGCCGCCGAAACCGACATGACGATGCTGCTCGTCACTCATGAGATGGGCTTTGCCCACGACTTTGCCGATCGCGTGCTGTTCTTCGATCGCGGCAGGATCGTCGAGGAGGGCAAGCCCGATGAGATTTTCCGCCATCCCAAGCAGGAACGAACGCAGGGCTTCCTGAAGAAGATCATCGCGGCCGGCCATCGCGTCTGACCGTCATGCCAGGGCGGCGAAGCCGTCCCGAAAGCCAGAAACGGGTGGCAAGGACGCCATCCGAACCGAGCGAACCAAGAAGAGAAACAAGGAGTTGGGAACGATGAAGAAACTTGGCATCCTGGCTGGCGTCGCCGGTCTCGCCGTAAGCACCATGCTGCTCGCCTCCGGCGCGCGTTCGGCAGACGACGCAAAGCTCGAGCAGCTCAAGCAGCAGGGCTTCGCCCGCGTCGCCATTGCCAACGAGCCGCCTTACACGGCGGTCGCCGCGGACGGCAAGGTCTCGGGCGCTGCACCCGACGTAGCGCGCGAGATCTTCAAGCGCCTCGGCGTCAACGATATCGTCGCCTCCATCTCCGAATACGGCGCCATGATCCCCGGCCTGCAGGCCGGCCGCTTCGACGTCGTCACCGCCGGCCTGTTCATGAAGCCCGAGCGCTGCGCGGCGGTCGCCTATTCCGAGCCGGTGCTGTGCGATGCGGAAGCGATGCTGGTGAAGAAGGGCAACCCCAAGGGTTTCAAGAGCTATGAGGACGTCGCCAAGGACACGTCGGCCACTATCGGCGCGCCGGGCGGCGGCACCGAGGAGAAGCTGGCGCTCAATGCCGGCGTGCCGCGCGACCGCGTCATCGTCGTGCCGGACGGCCAGAGCGGTCTGAAGATGGTGCAGGATGGCCGCATCGATGCCTATTCGCTGCCCGTTCTGTCGATCAACGACCTCATCAAGAAGGCCAATGATCCGAACCTCGAAGTGATCGCGCCGGTGCAGGGCGCGCCGGTCTATTGCGACGGCGCCGCCTTCAAGAAGGGCGACGAGGCGCTGCGCGATGCCTATGACGTCGAGCTCGCCAAGATGAAGAAATCCGGCGAGTTCGCCAAGATCATCGAGCCTTACGGCTTCTCGGCCAAGGCGGCGATGTCGACGACGCGCGAGAAGCTCTGCGCGGCGAAGTAATCTCCCTTCTTCCCGCTTGCGGCGAGAAGGTCACTCGAAGAGCCGGATGAGGGGGCGGCGCGCCAGCATTTCAAGGTCAGCGCTGCCCCTCATCTGCCTGCCGGCATCTTCTCCCCGTGAACGGGGAGAAGGGGCTGTCGCAGCCGTCTCGCAACAACTGCAAAACGTTAGGAAAATTTGAGACTCAATGACCCAGTGGTCCGGCTATCTCGGCCTGATATTGCAGGGAGCGCTTGTCACCATCGAGCTGACGCTGATGGGGTCGGTGCTCGCGCTCGTCATGGCCTTTCTCGCCGGCATGGGACGCGTATCGCGCTTCTTCATCGTGCGCGCGATTGCCACGACCTATATCGAGTTCTTCCGCGGCACCTCGATCTTCGTGCAGCTGTTCTGGGCCTATTTCGTGCTGCCCTTCGCCGGTCTGTCGCTGACGCCTTTGCAGGCCGGCGTGCTGGCGCTGGGGCTCAATGTCGGGGCCTATGCGGCGGAAGTTGTGCGCGGCGCCATCCTGTCGATCGGCCGTGAGCAATATGAGGCCTGCACCGCGCTTAATCTCGGCCGCTGGCAAGGCATGCGCCACGTCATCCTGCCGCAGGCGCTGCTCATCATGCTGCCAACCTTCGGCAACAACGCGATCGAGCTGCTCAAGGCGACCTCGGTCGTATCGCTGATCTCGCTTGCCGATCTCACCTTCCAGGCGCAGGTGGTTCGCTCGCAGACCGGCAGCACGCTGATGCCCTTCGTCTCCGTTCTCGTCATCTATTTCGCGCTCGCGCTGATCATCTCCTGGGGCGTGCGCTCGCTGGAGCGCCGCATGGCGCGCGGTCTCGACGGAGTGCGTGTCTGATGGAATGGGCCCGCTAATGGAATGGGATTGGAACTTTGTCTGGGAGATCATGCCGACCCTGATCCAGGGGGTGAAGATCACGATCCTGGCGACCGTGCTCGGCTCGATCTTGGCCGGGATCGTCGGTCTGGCGATCGCGCTGGCGCGGCGCTCGCCTAACCGCACGGTGTCGCGCAGCGTCGGCTGGTTCGCCGAATTCATCCGCGGCACGCCGCTTCTGGTGCAGCTCTATTTCATCTTCTACGTGCTGCCCGATATCGGCATCCTGCTGCCGCCCTTGGTGGCGGGCGTCATCGGGCTTGGACTGCACTACGGCACCTATACGGCCGAGGTCTATCGCGCCGGAATCGACAATGTGCCGCGCGGCCAGTGGGAGGCTGCCAAGGCCTGCAATCTTAACGGCCGCCACACCTGGACGCATGTCATCCTGCCGCAGGCGATCCCGCCGATGATCCCGGCCTTGGCCAACTACTTCATCGCCATGTTCAAGGAGACGCCGCTGCTTTCGGCGATCACCGTGCTGGAGCTGATGAACCAAGCCAAGAGCGTCGCCAATACCTATTACCGCTACATCGAGCCGATGACGCTGGTTGGCGCCTTCTTCCTCGTCATCAGCCTCTGCTCCGTCGTGCTGTTGCGCTGGCTGGAGCGTCGTTACGGCAGGATCGAGAGATGAAAGTCATGAAACTGTTGCCCGAAATCGAGCTGGCATCGACCCGGCCCGCACTCGATGCGCGTCCGCTCGAAAAGCGCGTCGGGCTGATTGCTTTGGCCACCGATCATACCAGCGAGGTCGACTTCCGCCGCATGGTGGCGAGCGAGCGGATCGGCGTCTATGTCGCGCGCATCCCCTACGCCAATCCGACGACGCCGGACAATCTGCGCAAGATGCAGCCCTCGCTTTCGGCGGGCGCGGCACTGATCCTGCCGGACGAGACGCTCGATGCCGTCTGCTATTCCTGCACGTCTGCTTCCGTGGTGATCGGCGACGCCGAGATCGAGCAGGCGATCCAGGCGGCCAAGCCGAATGTTCCCGTGGTCACGCCGCCCATGGCCGGCGTGCGCGGCCTCAACGCTTTTGGCGTGAAGCGGATCAGCATTCTCACCCCTTACACTGTCGAGACCAGCCGGCCGATGGCCGCCTATTTCGCCGCGCACGGCTTCGACATCGAGAGCGTCACCTGCCTCGGCTTCGAGGACGATCGGGAGATGGCACGCATCGAGCCTACCTCGCTCGTCGATCTGGCGCGCAAGGCGACGCATGCGCAGGCGGATGCGCTGTTCGTTTCATGCACCGCGCTACGCGCGGCGCTCGCCGTTCCAGGCATGGAGGAGGCAATCGGCCGCCCGGTCGTCACCAGCAACCAGGCGAGCGCCTGGAACTGCCTGCGGCTTTGCGGCGACGACACGGCGCGGCCGCAGTTCGGCCGGCTGATGACGAAGCCATTGGCCCGGTGAGCGGGCATGCCAATGACCAAAACGGAAGTCACGCTTCAGCATATCCGCGCTGCGCGCGAACGCATTGCCGGAAAGGTCGAGCGGACGCCGACTGTGTTGTCGCAAAGCCTCTCGGATCGGGCGGGCCATCCCGTTCACCTCAAGCTGGAACATCACCAGACGACCGGCGCGTTCAAGCTGCGCGGCGCGTCCAACGCGATCGCCGCGTTGAGTCCGCGAGAAAGATTGCGCGGGGTGGTCGCGGCATCGACCGGCAATCACGGCCGCGCGCTGGCCCATGCGGCGAAGCTCGAGGGCATGCGCGCGGTGATCTGCATGTCGAAGCTGGTGCCCGAAAACAAGCTCGATGCAATCCGCCGCCTTGGCGCGGATATTCGCATCGTCGGCAACAGCCAGGACGATGCCCAGCAGGAGGTGGACAGGCTGGTTGCGGAGGAGGGGCTGGTCATGCTGCCGCCCTTCGACCATCCGGACATCGTCGCCGGGCAGGGCACGCTGGGGCTGGAGATCTTGGAGCAGGTTCCGGAAGCAGCAAGTGTGCTGGTGCCGCTCTCCGGCGGCGGCCTGGCGGCCGGCGTTGCCGCGGCGGTCAAGGGGGTGAGCCCGGCCACCAAAGTCGTCGGCGTCTCGATGGCGCGCGGTGCCGCGATGAAGGCGAGTCTCGATGCCGGCCGCCCCGTGCAGGTCGAGGAATTGCCGACGCTTGCGGACTCACTCGGCGGCGGCATCGGCCTCGATAACCGGCTGACCTTTGCCATGTGCCGTGAGCTGCTCGACGACGTCATCCTGCTTTCCGAGGACGAGATCGCCGCCGGCATCCGGCATGCCTATGAGGAAGAGCGCGAGATCGTCGAAGGCGCAGGCGCGGTCGGCATCGGCGCGCTGCTTGCTGGGAAGGTCACTGCGAAAGGACCGGTGGTGGCCATCCTGTCTGGCCGCAACATCGACATGAGCCTGCATCGCCGCATCGTCTGCGGCGACGCTGCACTGACGGAGCGCCCCAGATGAGCTGCATGACCATCCTCACCGAAACAGACCTGCGCAAGGTCGTGACGCTCGATCTGGATGCGGTCGCCTGCGTCGAGAACGCCTTTCGGGCTTTGGCGACAATGCCGGTGGCGATGCCGCCGATCTTGAGGCTCGACATTCACGAGCATCGCGGCGAGGTCGACGTGAAGTCCGCCTACGTGCCCGGCATAGATGGCTTCGCCGTCAAGATAAGCTCCGGCTTCTTCGACAATCCGAAGCTCGGCCTGCCGAGCGGCGGCGGCATGATGGTGCTGCTTTCGGCCAAGACCGGTGTGGTCGAGGCGCTGCTGCTCGACAATGGCTATCTGACCGATGTCCGCACCGCCGCAGCCGGCGCGGTCGCGGCCAAGCATCTGGCGCGCGAAGACTCCAGCATAGCGGCGATCTTCGGCGCCGGTTTGCAGGCCGGCCTGCAATTGGAAGCGCTGCGCCTCGTCAGGCCGATCGCGGAGGCGCGCGTCTGGGCGCGCGATGCGGCCAAGGCCGAGGCGACCGCGGCCCGCTTGCGCGAGAGGCTGGGCATCATGGTGCGTGCCGAGCCGGATGCGGCGAGGGCGGCAGCGGGCGCCGACATCATCGTCACCACCACGCCTTCGACCGAGCCGCTGATCAAGGCCGGGTTCGTCTCGGCCGGCCAGCACATCACCGCGATGGGCTCGGATGCCGAGCACAAGAACGAGATCGCGCCGGCGATCCTTCGCCTGGCAGATCTCTATGTCGCAGACAGCGCGAAGCAGACGCGGCGCTTGGGCGAGCTTCACCACGCCATCGAGGCAGGGGCGATGGCGGCCGACGCGGAAGTCACTGAGCTCGGCCAGGTCATCGCCGGGAAAAAGCACGGACGACGATCGGCCGGCGACATCACCATCGCGGATCTCACCGGCACCGGCGTGCAGGACACCGCGATCGCCACCTTTGCCCGCGACCGCGCTGGGGCGGCGAAGACGGGAACGATTTTCGAAAGCTGAATATGGCCGCGAGGCCCAACAAACGAGGACCAACAAAATGCAGCCGAACCTGAAATTCTCGCGAAGCGAATTTGCCGATCGCCTGGCCAAGACGCGGAAAGCCATGGAGGCCAAGGGGGTCGATCTGCTGATCGTCAGCGATCCCTCCAACATGGCGTGGCTGACCGGCTATGACGGCTGGTCCTTCTATGTGCATCAGGCGGTCATCGTGCCGCCTTCGGGCGAGCCGGTCTGGTATGGCCGCGGCCAGGATGCCAACGGCGCCAAGCGCACCGCCTATCTCGCGCATGACAACATCATTGGCTACGCCGATCACTACGTGCAGTCGACCGAGCGGCACCCGATGGACCATCTCGCCAGCGTGCTTGCCGATCGCAGCTGGGACAAGCTGACCATCGGCGTCGAGATGGACAATTATTGGTTCTCGGCGGCTGCCTTCGCCTCGCTGCAGAAGCATCTGCCCAACGCCCGCTTCGTCGACGCCACCGCGCTGGTCAACTGGCAGCGCGCCGTGAAGAGCCCGACCGAGATCGACTATATGCGCAAGGCCGCCCGCATCGTCGAGGCCATGCATCAGCGCATCGTCGACAAGATCGAGGTCGGCATGCGCAAATGCGATCTGGTCGCCGAGATCTATGATGCCGGCACGCGCGGCGTTGAGGGCATCGGCGGCGACTATCCGGCGATCGTGCCGCTCTTGCCATCGGGCGCCGACGCCTCGGCGCCGCATCTCACCTGGGACGACCAGCCGATGAAGGCGGGCGAGGGCACCTTCTTCGAGATCGCCGGCTGCTACAATCGCTACCACTGCCCGCTGTCGCGCACCGTCTTCCTTGGCAAGCCGACGCAAGCCTTCCTCGACGCCGAGAAGGCGACGCTCGAGGGCATGGAGGCGGGCCTTGCCGCCGCCAAGCCGGGCAATGCCTGCGAGGACATCGCCAATGCCTTCTTCGCCGTGCTGAAGAAGTACGGCATCGTCAAGGACAACCGCACCGGCTACTCGATCGGTCTTTCCTATCCGCCGGATTGGGGCGAGCGCACGATGAGCCTGCGCCCCGGCGATCGCACCGAGCTCAAGCCCGGCATGACCTTCCATTTCATGACGGGTCTGTGGCTCGAGACAATGGGACTTGAAATCACCGAATCGATCCTGATCACCGAGACCGGCGTCGAGTGCCTGGCCAATGTGCCGCGCAAGCTGTTCGTCAAGGATTGAGCCCGATGTCAGCTCTGCCTCCATCGCCGATCACGCCGACGGTCGATTTCGAGCGCGACGGTGTCCAGCACGGCTTTCTGCGCCTGCCCTACAGCCGCGACGATTCCGCCTGGGGGTCGGTGATGATTCCGATCTGCGTCGTCCGCAACGGCAAGGGGCAGACGGCGCTGCTCACCGGGGGAAATCACGGCGACGAATATGAAGGCCCGCTGGCGCTCTACGAGCTCGCCCGCACGCTCGACCCGAAGGATGTCACCGGTACCGTCATCATCGTGCCGGCGATGAACTATCCGGCGTTCCGCGCCGGCAGCCGCACCTCGCCGATCGACAAGGGCAACATGAACCGCAGCTTTCCTGGCCGGCCGGACGGTAGCGTGACGGAAAAGATCGCCGACTATTTCCAGCGCGAATTGTTGCCGCGGGCGGACATCGTGTTCGACTTCCACTCCGGCGGAAAGACGCTGGACTTCGTGCCGTTCTGCGCCGCGCATACGCTGCTGGACAAGGAGCAGGAGCAAAAGGCCTTCGCCGCGGTCGAGGCCTTCGCGGCTCCGTTCTCGATGCGCATGACCGAGATCGATACCGTTGGCATGTATGACACCGCGGCCGAGCAGATGGGCAAGGTCTTCGTCACTACCGAGCTCGGCGGTGGCGGCACGGCCCGGGCCGAGACGGTGCGCATCGCTCGCCGTGGCATCCTCAATGTGCTTCGCCATGCCGGCATCGTTGATGGTGCTATCGAGAAAAATCGAACTCAATGGCTCGACATGCCCTCGGGGGACTGCTTTGCGTTTGCCGAGGACGAGGGCATGATCGAGACCATGATCGATCTCGGCGAGAAGGTGGAGGAAGGCCAGGTCGTGGCGCGCATCCATTCGACCGGTCGCACCGGCACCGCGCCCCAGGAGATCAAGGCCAGGATGTCAGGGCTCCTGGCCGCGCGCCATTTCCCCGGCCTGGTCAAGGCCGGCGATTGTGTTGCGGTGCTTGCCGTCGAGGTTGACTGAAGCGCGCCAGGTAGAAGCGACGCCGTAACGCCGCCAAGGCCACCTGCGTTACGGCTCGCATTCAACTGTGGAATAGGTAGGCGGCAATCGAGTCCGGCTTCATCTCGATCGAGAAGCCCGGCGCCGTCGGCGGCATGTAGGCCGCATTCTCAATGACACAGGGCTCGAGGAAATGCTCGTGCAGGTGATCGACATACTCGATCACCCGTCCATCCTTGGTGCCCGACACCGCGATATAGTCGATCATCGACAGATGCTGGACATATTCGCACAGGCCGACGCCGCCGGCATGCGGCCAGACCGGCAAGCCGAACTTGGCGGCGATCAGAAGCACGGCCAGCACCTCGTTCAGGCCGCCCATGCGGCAGGAATCGATCTGCACGACGTCGATCGCGCCGCCGGCGATGAACTGCTTGAACATGATGCGGTTCTGGCACATCTCGCCGGTCGCAACCTTGATCGGCGCCACCGCCTTGCGGATCTTGGCATGGCCGGCGACATCGTCCGGGCTGGTCGGCTCCTCAATGAAGAAGGGCTTGGCGAAGGCAAGATGGCGCAGCCAGTCGATCGCCTGGTCGACCTCCCAGACCTGATTGGCGTCGATCATCAGGTAACGGTCCGGACCGATCACCTCGCGGGCGATCCTGAGGCGGCGGATGTCGTCGGCGCGATCGCGGCCGACCTTCAGCTTGATGTGATTGAACCCCTCGTCGACTGCTTCCTGGCAGAGGCGCCTCAGCTTGTCGTCGGGATAGCCGAGCCAGCCGGCCGATGTGGTATAGCAGGCATAGCCTTCGCGCTCGAGGCTGGCGATGCGCTCGGCCTTGCCGGCCTCGGCCTTCCTCAGGATCTCCAGCGCTTCGGCCGGCGTGATCGCATCGGTGAGATAGCGGAAGTCGACGATGCGCACGATCTCTTCCGGGCTCATCTCGGCGACAAGGCGCCAGACCGGCTTGCCGGCTTCCTTGGCCCAAAGATCCCAGACCGCATTGACAACCGCGCCGACGGCGAGGTGCATGGCGCCCTTGTCCGGGCCGATCCAACGCAATTGGCTGTCGCCGGTCACGTGGTGCCAGAAGCGGCTGGGATCTTGCTTGACCCAGTCCAAGTCGATCCCGACGACGAGATGGCGCAGCGCCTCGATCGCCGCGCAGCAGATCTCGTTGCCGCGGCCGATGGTGAAGGTGAGCCCGTGGCCGCTAAGCCCCTCGCTATCGGCGTCGAGGATGACATAGGCGGCCGAATAATCGGGGTCCGGATTCATCGCGTCCGACCCGTCGAGGCTCTGCGACGTCGGGAAGCGCAGATCGAAGACGCGAAGATCGGTAATGCGGGTCATGCTCGGTGCCTCATCAGATCGACCAGCCGCCGTCGATATTATAGGCCTGCCCGGTGGTATAGGTGGCGCCGGCGAGATAGACGGCAAGATCGGCGATCTCCTCCGCCGTGCCCAGCCTTCCCATCGGCTGGCGGGAGATGAAGGCGGCACGGGCGGCCTCATAGTCGCCCTGCGCCCGCATGCGGCTTTCGAGCGAGGGGCTCTCCACCGTGCCGGGGCAGATCGCGTTGCAGCGAATGCCTTTGCCGACATAGTCGGCGGCGATCGACTTGGTCAGCCCGATCACGGCCGCCTTGGTCACGCCATAGGCGAAGCGGTTCGGCACGCCTTTCGGGGCGCCGGCGACCGAGGACATGTTGATGATCGCCCCATCGCCGCGCTCCAGCATGCCGGGCAGCACGGCGCGGATGGTGCGGATCATGGCGCGCACATTGAGGTTGAACGCGAAGTCGAGGTCCTCGTCCTTCATCTCCAGGATCGAGCCGGAGTGGACGAAGCCGGCGCAGTTGAACAGCACATCGACGCGGCCGATTTTGGCGAAGGCGGCCTTCACGGCGTCGTCGTTCAGCACGTCGAGCTTGCGACTGACGATGCCTTTGTGGCCGCCGAGATCGGCCAGCGCCGCTTCATTGATGTCGGTGGCGTGGACGATCGCGCCAGCCTTGGCGAAAGCCAACGCGCTAGCCCGGCCGATGCCTTGCGCAGCGGCCGTTACGACCACCACCTTGCCTGTCAGATCAGCCATGTTGTTTTGTCTCCGTCTTCAGCCGAGCCGGGGGCGCCGCTCGACGATATAGATGTGATCGGCGGCCAGCACGACTTCGTCGCGCTGGTTCAAAACCTCGACGCGTTCGATGACGCGCCCGGAGTCCGGCCGCTTCGGATCGTCTTCCTTCGCGGCGATCGTCGTGCGCGTGCGGATCGTGTCGCCGATGAAGACCGGCTTGATGAAGCGCAGCCTGTCATAACCGTAGGAGAAGGCGACCGGGTTGATGACGCTCGCGGTCAGGCCGACGCCGACCGAGAACACCAGCGTGCCATGCGCGATGCGCTGGCCGAAGGGCGTCGTCTTCATGAACTCGGCGTCCATGTGGTGCGGAAAGAAATCGCCGGTGTGGCCGGCATGGACGACAAAGTCGGTCTCGGTGATGGTGCGGCCGCTGGTCAGCCGCGACGAGCCGATCTCGTAGTCGTCGAAATAGGTGACCTGTTCCATGCCGTTCCTTACGGTTTTGCGGTGAGCGGCGTCGCCGGCGCGGCGCTCGAACGATAGGCGGCTTCCACCAGTGCCATGGTGTTCCAGGCATCTTCGACGGAGCTGACCAGCTCTTTGTCTTCCCCGGAGGCGAAGCGCTGCACATTGGCCATGCGCCCGACAAAGGCGTCGGGGAACCATTCGCCGGTGAGCGGCACGCCGACCCAATCGGAGCCGCCTTTAGGATGGATTTCCAGCACGTCGGGCTCACCGCGCGGATAGTCGAGATTGAGGCCAAGCTTGACGTAGGCGGCGCCCTCGGTGCCGCAGATACGGAACTCGCAGGCCTGATGCCGCCGTCCGAACTTATGATCGTGGTTGATCGAGAGCGCGCAGCGCACCGTGTCGCCATAGTCGAGGATGGCGCTTGTCCGGGTCTGCGCGACCTTGTGATTGGGATGGCCGAGCGTCTTGGCATGCACGCCCTTCGGGTCGCCGAGAAGCTGCCGGATCAGGTCGAGATAGTGGATCGAATGCATGGCGATCTCGACACGCGGCGCCGCGAGCAGGAATTCCCAGAGCTGCCACGGCGTTGCGAGCGCCAGCCAGGCATCGAAGTCGACGACCTCGCCAAGCCAGCCCTTGGCGATCGCGTCCTTCAGCGCCAGCATCATCGGCGCGAAGCGAAGCTGGAAATTCGCTGCAGCCTTGAGCTTCTTGGCGCGACAGATTTCAAGGATCTCGGTTGCCTCGCCAAGGTAGTTGCCCATCGGCTTCTGGATCAATGCGACCGCGTCGTCGGGCAGGGCCTTCAGCACCTCGGCGTGCCGGCCGGGCGGCGTTGCGAGATCGAAGATCGCATCCTTGACGGCAGCCGCTTCGTCCACCGAGCCGAATGCCGTCACGCCCCATTGTTCGGCCAGTTTCCGAGCCTTGGCCTGGTCCGGATCGTAGAGACCCACCACTGGAAAACCAGCCTTGCGATAGGCCGGGAAATGCGCATCGCCAACGATCGAGCCGGCGCCGAAGGTGACGATCGGACGCGGCTTTGCAGGCATCGGCCAGGATTGCGCCAGCGAGGCGGGATCGAAGGCATCAGTCATGGTGGAAGACTTCATCCATCGTCGCCCACCACTCGCCCTCCTGCCTTGTCGGCAAGGGTTCCTGGCATGGCATGCAGACCGACCACCATTCCTGGGTCTTCGGATCGGCGGCCATCTTGGCCATGTCGGCGGCATAGTCGGTGCCGTGATACTCGAAATAGGAGAACAGCAGGTTCTCCGGCCGCTTGAGGTAGATCGAGTAGTTCTTGATGTTGCAGGCGGCGATCATCTCGAGCACGTCCGGCCAGACGGCGGCGTGCAGGCGCACATATTCCTCGACCTTTTCCGGCTTCAGGCCAAGCACCATGCCCATTCGGTGCATTCTCAGTTCCTCCGTTCCGTGACGGTGACGCTGAATTCGGCGATGCTCAGGGCCCTGATCGCATCGAAATCCCAGTCGATGCCGAGGCCCGGCTCGTCCGGCGCCAGCGCGTGGCCGTTTTCGATCACCATCTTCTTGCCCGTCAACTCATCCAGCTGCGGAATATATTCCACATATTTGCCGTTCGGCACCGCGCAGGCCAGGCTGACATGCAGTTCCATCAGGAAATGCGGGCAGATCGGCATGTCGAAGGCTTCCGCCATATGCGCCACCTTCAGCCAGGGCGTGATGCCGCCGATGCGGCCGACATCGACCTGGACGATGCTGCAGCCGCCCTTCTGCATATATTCGCGGAAATGGCGGATCGAATAGAGCGACTCGCCGACGGCGATAGGCGTCGCCGTCGAATTCGATAGCCGCACATGGCCGTCTATGTCGTCGGCCGGCAGCGGTTCCTCCATCCAGGCGAGATCGAGATCGCGCAGCCGCTCGGCGCGCCGGATGGCTTCGTCGACGGTAAAACCCTGGTTGCAGTCGGTCATGATCTCATAGCCGTCGCCGACCGCTTTGCGCACGGCCGACAACCGGGCAAAATCCTCGGCGCCGTGCGGCTTGCCGATCTTGACCTTCGAGCCGGTGAAGCCTTTCGCCTTGGCGGCCAGCGCATCTTCGACAAGCGCGTCAGTCTCGATGTGCAGCCAGCCGCCTTCGGTGGTGTAAAGCGGACAGCGGTCCTTGGCGCCGCCGGCGAGCTTCCAGAGCGGCAGCTTCTGCTTCTTCGCCCGAAGGTCCCAGAGCGCAGTGTCGATGGCGGCGAGCGCGATGGCCGTGATGGCGCCGATGGTGGTGGCGTGCGTGGCGAATTCGAGATCGTGCCAGATGGCCTCGATCCGGTCGGCATCCTCACCGATCAGGCGCGGCGCGAGGTGGTCGGCCAGAAGCCGCATCACCGAAGAGCCGCCGGTGCCGATCGTGTAGCTGTAGCCGATGCCGACCGCCCCGTCGACGTCGGTGATGGTGACGATCGGCGTCTCCTGGCTGACGAAACTCTGGATGGCGTCGGTGCGCTTCACCTTCGGCACCAGATCAACCATTGCAAGCTCGACTTTCTCGATCTTCGCCATCGTCAGGCCCTCAAGGATTTGCCGGTTTCCGCGGAAAAGAGATGCGCCTGCGACAGGTCGAAGCTCATCGCCACGCGATCGCCCGCCCGCAATGGCCTCGGGTTCAGCATCCGCGAAACCCAGTCGCGGCGGTCGAATTCGGCGAACACCAGCGTCTCGTTGCCGAGCGGCTCGGTCACCGTCACCGGCAGCTCGATCTCGTGGACGTCAGCGGCATCGCCCGAATGCAGGCCGTGGCCCACGGGGTAGAGGTCGTCGGGACGCAGGCCGAACACTACCTTGTCGCCGGCGTTCACCTTGGCCTTGAAGCGGCCGGGCAGCGGCAGGCTCTGTCCGCCGGAAAAGACGATCTTGCCGTCGTCCACGGTCGCCTCCTGCAGGTTCATCGGCGGCGAGCCGATGAAGCCCGCCACGAAGCGCGTCGCCGGCCGCTGGAAGACCTCGTCCGGCGTGCCGACCTGCTCGATGTTGCCGTCGCGCATGATGACGATGCGGTCGGCGAGCGTCATCGCTTCGACCTGGTCGTGAGTGACGTAGATGACGGTGGACTTCACCTTGGCGTGCAGCTTCTTGATCTCGGTACGCATCTGCGTGCGCAGCTTGGCGTCGAGATTGCTGAGCGGCTCGTCGAACAGGAAGACGTCCGGATCGCGCACGATGGCGCGGCCCATGGCGACGCGCTGGCGTTGGCCGCCGGAAAGCTGGGAGGGGCGGCGCTCGAGCAGCGCGTCGAGGCCGAGAATGGCCGAGGCCTCGGCGACGCGACGGTCCATCTCTTCCTTGGGCGCGCCGGCGATCTTCAGCGAGAAGCCGAGATTTTCGCGGACCGTCATGTGCGGATAAAGCGCGTAGGATTGGAACACCATCGAGATGTTGCGCGAACGCGGCGGCAGATCGTTGACGATGCGGTCGCCGATCTCGATCGTGCCGCCGGAGATGTCTTCCAGCCCGGCGATCATGCGCAGCGTGGTCGACTTGCCGCAGCCGGACGGCCCGACCAGCGCGATGAATTCGCGGTCGGCGACATCGAGGTCGATGCCGTGCACGATCTCCATGTTGCCGTAACGCTTGGTCAGTTTCTTGAGCGAGACAATCGCCATCGGATCAACCTTTCACCGCGCCGGAAGTCAGGCCGCCGACGAGGTGTTTCTGGACGATGAAGGTAAGGAGCAGCGCCGGGATGATCATCACCACCGCCAGCGCGCACATGCCGCGCCAGTCGATGGTGAATTCGGCGGTGTAGTCGAGCAGCCCGACGGGGAGCGTCTTGGAATTGATCGAGCGCGTCAGCTGCGAGGCGAGCGCGAATTCGTTCCAAGAGGTAAGGAAGGCGAAGATGCCGGCCGACGCGATGCCTGGCCCGGCGAGTGGAAACTCGACCTGCCAGAAGGCCTGCCAGCGCGTGCAGCCGTCGATTTGCGCGGCCTCGGCGAGATCCTTCGGCACTTGGCGGAAGAAGCCGTCGATCAGCCAGATGGTGAACGGCACATTGAGCGCGACATAGGCGAGGATCAGGCCGAAATGCGTGTCGATGATGTCGAGCCGCGCATAGACGAAAAACAGCGGCAGCGACAGCGCGATGCCGGGCACGGTGCGGGTCAGCATCAGGCCGAGGAACATCGCCGACTTGCCGCGGAAACGGTAGCGCGCGAAAGCGTAGCCACCGGCCATGCCGATGGCGATGGCAATGACGGTCGAGGTCACCGAGATGATCAGGGAATTGCGGAAATAGTCGAAGACGGGGATGCCGCCCTTGCCGACACCGCTGAACATGGCGACGTAGGCATCGAGCGAGACCTGCTGCGGGATCCAGACCGGCGGCTTGGCCAGGATCTCGACCGTCGGCCGCAGCGAGGACAGCACGATCCAGATGCCGGGCAGACAGATCAAAAGCATGGCGAGGAACAGGCCGACGCGGTGGGCGACGACGCCGGCGCGGCGCTTCAGGCGGGCGGATGTGTTGGCGTCCATCCTCACCACTCCGCGCCGATCTGGGTCCGTGCCGCGGCGAGCTTCTTAAAGAAATAGACGGTGAAGACGATCGACAGCAGGATCGAAAAATAGGCCATCGCATTGGCCACGCCCATGCGCGCGTCACTGTAGGCGGTGCGCGCGACCAGCGTCCACAACAGTTCCGTGCGGCCGGCTGGGCCGCCATCGGTCATGATCTTGACGATGTCGTAGGCGCGCGCAACGTCGAGCGAGCGGATGGTCATGGCGATATAGGCGAAGGGCATGATGAAGGGCCAGGTCACATAGCGGAAGGTTTGCCACGGCGTGCAGCCGTCGACGCGCGCCGCTTCGACCGGCTCCTTCGGCATGGCGAGCAGGCCGGCGAGGATCAGGATCGCGAAGATCGAGGTCGACGACCAGATCTCCGCGACTGAAATGGCGATGAAGGCGAGATGGCCTTCGATCAGCCAGGGAATGGCGTCCCGCGTGATGCCTAGCGACTGCAGCGCGTTGTTCACCAAGCCGATATTGTCGTTGAACATGAACTTGAACTGGAAGCCGACCAGGATCGGCGAAAACATCATCGGGAACATCATGATGGTACGCAGCAACCGCTGGCCGCGGCTAGCCTTCTCGACCAGCAGCGCGAGGCCGAGACCGAGCAGCATTTCGAGATTGAGCGCGATGGTGAGCAGGAGCACGGTGCGGCCGAAGGCCCACCAGAAATTCGCGTCGGACAGAATGTTGCGATAGTTGCGCAGGCCGATGAAGGTGAAGAAGGTTTCCGGCCGTGTCAGCCTGAACGGCGTGAAGCTTGAATAGAATGACAGGCAGAGCGGCACGACCACCACGGCCGCCAGAACGAGCACGGCCGGCAGCAGAAGAAGCGTTGGCGCGGAAAGCCGCTTGGCCGTCATGCAAAGTCCCAAAATTGTTTGCACGGCCGGCGATCCAATCGCAGGGCGGCCGCCTCGGTCAAAGCGGCGCCGGTCGCGAAGACCGGCGCCGCTGGGAGGATAGTCCTTAGAGCTTGCCGGCGTCCTCGAGGATCTGCGTCGCCTTGTCGGCAGCGTCGTCGAGCGCCTGCTTGGAGGTCTTGTCGCCGAGGATGGCGGCCTGAAGTTCGGGATAGACCGCGTTGGAGATCTCGATCCATTCCGGCGTCTGCGGCACCGGGAAGGCGTTCTTGGCGGCTTCCTGGAATGCCTGCAGCACTTCGGTTTTGTAAGGATCGGACTTGGCCTGCTCGAGGTCCCATTCCCACACCTTGGTGCGGGTGGGCAGCGGGCCGGCCGCGGCTTCCAGCTTCTGACTGTCCTCGTTGGTCAGCCACCAGACGAGCGAGGCGGAGGCCTCCTTGTTGGCGCAGTTTTCGGTCACCGAGAAGCCATGCGCGCCGGACCAGCCCGAGCGCTTGCCGGACGAGCCTTTCGGCTGCACCTTGACGCCGACATTGCCGGCGACCTTGGACGACTTCGGGTCGTTGAAGAAGCCAGCCCAGCCCGGCCAGTCGAGGTTGAGCGCCACCGTGCCGGACGCGAACCCCTGGCCGAGATCATCCCACAAATAGTTGGTCGTGCCGGCGGGCACAGCCTTGGCCTTGTAGAGCTTCACGAACCAGTCGAGCGCCTTGACGCCGGCCTCGGAGTTGAAGGCAGGCTTGCCGTCCTTGTCGAGATATTCGCCGCCGTCGGCGATCAGCATCTCGTAGAAGCGGCCGTTGATCGCCTCTTCCTTGCCGGCATATTGCGTGCCGTAGAAGTCGGGCGGGTTGGCGAAGAATTCCGCCTGCTGGGCCATCTCGTCGAAGGTGTCCGGCGGGGCGAGCTCCTCGCCGTATTTCTCCTTGTAGGCCTTCTTCTTGGCTTCGTCCTGGTAGAGGCTCTTCTGGTAGTAGAGCGCCGAGACGTCGAACTGCGCGCGCGGCAGCATCACCAGCTTGCCGTCGAGCGTGCCGGCGGCGATGTTGGCCGGGACGAAAGCGTCGATCTCCTCCTTCGGCAGCAGCTTGGCGAGGTCGGTGTAGATGCCCGGATATTGCGGCGCGAACGAGGTGTGGTTGGAGCCGACGCACCAAGTGATCGAGTTGGAGGCGATGTCCGACTTGATCTCCTTGTCGAGATCGAAGTGGTTCTTCTTGGATACGACGTTGACCTTGGCGCCGGTCGCTTTCTCCCACTCGCCGATGCGCGCGTAGAGTTTTTCGTATTGCTGGCCGCCGATCAGCTTGGCGTCGATCGTGACGCCGGTGAACTTGCCCGGCAGGTCGGCAGCAAAGACCGCACCCGATGCCATGAGCAATGCGCCGGCGGCGACGCCGGAAAGCAGTCTGTTCATGAATATCCTCCCTGGAACGGCTGTAGGCCGTCGTGGCTGAAGCTCCATGCTTCATTCATATGCAAACAAACTATTCATAAGTCGTCAAGCCGAAACTTCTTCCCTATGAAGGCTGTCTTGCGTATATGAAGATCAGAATTCACCAGAGGGCATCGGGTGCAGGACGACGAGGAAGACCGCTATCGCGCGCCGGCACTGGACAAAGGGCTGGACATTCTGGAACTGCTCGCCAGCGTCGATGGCGGCCTGACCCAGGCCGAGATAGCCAAGCGGCTCGACCGCAGCCCGAACGAATTTTACCGGATGCTCGACCGTCTGGTGAAACGCGGCTACGTCACCCGGTCAGACGGCGACCGCTATTCGCTGACGCTGAAGCTCTTCGGGCTTGGCCAGCTGCATGCACCGGTGCGCAGGCTGGTCTCCTACGCCACCTCGATCATGCGCGAGCTGGCCGAGACCTCCTGGCAGGCAAACCAGCTCGTCGTGTTCGACCGCGGCAGCGCCGTGGTCATTGCCCAGCAGGAAGCGCCGCGATACTGGGGCATCTCGATCCGCGTCGGCTCGCATATCAGCCTGTTCGACACCGGCTCGGGACATGTGCTGCTGGCCTTCCGCTCGCCGGAAGAGCGCGAGATGATGATCGCCGAGCACTTGCGCAGCAACGAGGAGATGAAGTTGTCGCCCGACTACTTCGCCCGCCTCGACCAGGTGCGCGATCGTGGCTACGAGATGATGGCTTCGTTGCAGACGGCCGGCGTCTACAATCTATCGGCGCCGGTGCTCGGTTCCGACGGGCACGGCATCGCCGCGCTCACCATACCCTATATCACTCTGGTCAACGCGCCGGCAGCGCCCGATATCACCAGGACCATCACGCTGCTCCAGGCAGCAGCGGCCCGCCTGTCGCAACTCGCCGGGTCGGATGTCAGGTCATAGGAATAATTCTTATTTGAATGATGAATTCTCACGTGAAATGATCGAGACGATGTTTGAAGCATGTCGTTTGCGCAAAAGCCGCTGCGCAATTCGGGCCACGTGGATAGCGCGACAAGGGAGGAAGCCATGATCGTCGATACGCACCTGCATCTCATCGACAGGGCGGCACTACGCTATCCATGGCTCTCCGGCGTGCCGGCCCTCAACCGCGATTTTTCCCACGACGAATACGCCACCGAGGCGCGCCGCGCGGGCATAGAATTGGCGCTCCATATGGAAGTCGACGTCCACCCGGCCGATATCGCGGCCGAGACAGCCCTTGTCGAAGGACTGTCGAAGAAGCCGGGCAGCCTGGTGCGGGGCGCGATCGTGTCGTGCCGGCCGGAAGAACCTGGCTTCGCCGCCTGGCTGGACAAGGTGAAGGCCGATCCATTTGTCAAAGGATTCCGCCGCGTGCTGCATGTCGTGCCCGACGACGTCTCCGAGGGCGCCCTGTTCCGCGAGAACGTCAGGCGCATCGCCGGCAGCGGGCTGACCTTCGATCTTTGCGTCCTGCCGCGACAGATGAGCCAAGCGATCGCGCTGGTCGACCTGGCGCCTGACGTGCAATTCGTCCTCGATCATTGCGGCGTGCCCGACATCCAGGGCAAGGCCGAGCATCCCTGGCGCGAGCAGATCGCCGAGATCGCCCGGCGCCCCAATGTCGTCGGCAAGATCTCCGGCGTCGTCGCCTATGCCGATCCGGCGAGCTGGACCGTCGAGACCCTGCGGCCTTATGTCGAGCACACGATCGGCGGCTTCGGCTGGGATCGCGTCGTGTGGGGCAGCGACTGGCCGGTCTGCACGCTCGGTGGCGGGCTGCTCGGCTGGGTGGCGGCGACGCACGCGCTCCTTGCCGGGGCGAGCGAAACCGAGCGCGCGAAACTGCTCTCCGGCAACGCGAAGAAGCTCTGGCGGCTGTGAGCCGCAAGGCCGATGCCCGACTGTATTAGCGGGGCGCCGCGAAGCTCTGCCGGAACAGGCGATTGATGTCGGCGACGACGCGGGGGGCGTCCTGCCGGCCGGCAAGACCCTCGTTGAGGCGATCGGACGCCGCCTGCTGAAACGCCATGTAGCCGTCGTGGCGCGGGCGCACCCAGGCGCCTTCCAGCGTCGCCCGCGTGCCGCGGTAGAAGTCGCCCGTCGCGACATTCACGGCTTCGGCCTCCCAGGCGGCGGCATGGCCGGGCTGGCCGCCGGCGGCGGCATAGGGGCCGCGCTGCACGTCGCCGCTGGCGATCCAGTAGGCGAAGTCGATCGCTTCCTCGCCGGCAGCGGAAAAGGCGGAGACGGCGATGCCGGTGCCGCCGAGCGCGGAGCCGACCGGGCCGTTGCCGCCCACAGTCGGCATGTCGCAAAAGAAGAGCCGGTTCGGCCGGAAGCCTGCAGTGGCATAGGGCACGTAGCCATAGATCAGCGGCGCGCAGGCGATGCGCGAGCCGGCCTCGGCCATCTTTTCGAACACCGCAATCGGATCCATCGTCAGGCACTCGGGATCGAGGAGTGCCGCGATCTCACGCAGCATTTCGAAGACGGTCTCGCCGGTATCGGGATCGATCAGATCGCTCGGGCTTTCGACTGCACATGGCCGGCCGAGATCGGCGGCAAGCGTGAAGAAGCACATCAGCGAGTGCGGCGGCCTGAGCGGCAAGAGCACGCGGCCCCGCTGGGCAAGCTCCAGCACTTCGGTCCAGATCTTCGGCGCGGCGTCTATCAAATCCGGTCGCCAGGCCTGCACCTGCGTCGCGGCGTCGATCGGAAAGGCCCATTGCCGGTCCTGCCAGGTGTAGCTCGGATAGGACCGGCCGACGCTTGCCTTCGCCAGCGCTTCGCGCTCCGCCTCGCGGCCAGGCACGTCGAGCGGGGCCAGGCACTTCTCGGCGGTGATCTGGCCGACATGCGGATGATCGATGACGATCAGGTCGTAGGCGCGGGCGAGTTCTTCGACAGAGAAGGACTCGAAGTCCTGCAGCGAGCGCTTCTCCCACTCGATGGAGACGCCGGTCTTTTCCCGCCAAAGCCGGGAGCAGGCGACCATCGGATCATAGCCGCGCGGATGGTTCCAGGTCATGCCCTTGAGTGTCGTCACAGGCCGAACTCCTTGCGGATTTTTGCGCTGTGCTCGCCGACGCGCGGCGCCGCCTGCTCGACTTTGGCGCGCATGCCGTCGATCCTGAGCGGTGACCGGGTGGTGTCGATCGAAACACCGTCCTCGCGCGTCACGGTCTGCAGCAGGTCGAGCGCCTTGAAGCCGTCGCTTTCCAGCACCTCTTTCCAGTTCAGCACCTTCGCGCACCAGATGTCGGCGGGCTCGAGGATCGCCAGCCATTCGTCGACCGACTTCTGCGCGATGCGCTGCGCGATGATCGCCTTGATCTCGTCGCGCGCCGTGAACCAGGTCGCCGGCTTGTCGCGATAGGGCGCCAGCCCCTCGATCTCGAGCAGGTCGGCGAGCTTCGGGATCGGCGTCATGGCGATCGCCAGGAAGCCGTCCTTGGCCGGATAGACTCCGTAGGGCGCCGCCAGATAGGCGTGGGCGCTATGGAACGACGAACGGCGCGGCAGCCGCCGGCCGTCATTGAGATGCGTCGTCAGCACCTCGAACTGGAGGTCGATCAGCGCCTCGAAGAGGCTGGTCTCGATATGGCCGCCCGCGCCGGTGATGCCGCGCCGGACCAGTGCTGCAAGGATGCCTTGCGCGCAGGCCGCGCCGGCCAGCATGTCGGCGATTGCCAGGCCGAACGGCACCGGACCCTGATCTTCGTCGCCGTTCAGCCACATGACGCCGGAGCGCGCCTGGGCAAGCAGGTCCTGACCCGGACGCTTTACCCACGGGCCTTCCTCGCCATAGCCGCTGATCGAGGCGTAGACCAGGCGCGGATTGAGCGTCCGCACATGCTCGTAATCGAGGCCGAGCCGCTCGATGACGCCGGGCCGGAAGTTCTGGATCAGCACGTCGGCCTTGGCGAGCAGCCCGCGCAGCGCTTTAAGGTCGTCCTCGTTCTTCAGATCGACCGCAAAGCTTTCCTTGGCACGGTTGATGGCGTGGAAGATGGTGGAATCACCACCGATCTCGGTGTCGCTGAGATAGAGCCGGCGCGACAAGTCGCCACCATCGGGCCGCTCGATCTTGATGACGCGGGCACCGAGGTCGAGGAGCCTCAGCGAGCAGTAAGGTCCCGACAGGAACTGGCTCATGTCGACGACGACAAGGCCGGACAGCGGCAGGTCGGCGGCCATCATTGCTTCTCCGTCTTGCCGGCGAAGTCGGCCGGGTCCTTGTATTTCACCGTCTGCAGATGCTCGCAGTAGAGCACCAGCTCGCCTTCGCCCTTGAACACTTCATAGCTGGCGCGGATCAGCCCCATTTCCTTGTAGCGGGGCTTCTTTTCCATGTTGGTGCGGATCGAATAGATGGTGTCGCCGATGAAGACCGGCTTTATGAAGCGGAGCTTGTCATAGCCGTAGGAAAAGGCATTGACGCAGTTGGTGGCGACTAGACCGAGCCCGGCCGAGAAAACGAACGCGCCCGCCACGAGGCGCTTGCCGAAGATACCTTCGCGCTCGGCGAACATCTGGTCCTGCACATAAGGGTGGATGTCGAGCACCAGGGTGTTGAAGAGATGACTGTCGCCTTCGGCCATAGTGCGCCGGAGCGAGCGGATTTTCTGGCCGATTGGCCAATCTTCATAGAACCAGTTTTCGGCATTCCATACCGGCAGCAAGGCGTGATCGGGCGGCATGTCGGCAGGGCAGGTCGAAGCGACGCCGACGGTGGGCGGGAAGCTGGTCATTGCGCTGTTCGTCCGCTCCGGGAGAATGGCCGCACCGCTCCGGCAAGCCGGAGTCGTACGCGATCGATCCTCCAAATCTTCTTTTGTGAATACTATATTCACATATGAGATTTGCGCACAAGCCGGTCCGGTGAAATTTCGCCTGCACGATCGAACTCGGAGTTGCCTTGGATGCAGCAGGCACAGCGCCAGGCGCGGCTACTTCCGGCAGTTGCCAGCGGACTTCCGGGTCACGGCGAACGCCGCTGTGCCGGCCGGGATGGCGAGGCGCTTCTGCCAGGAAGGACCGCCACCGGCCCGAATCATACAAAACCAATGATTGTTTTAGTCAATTCTACAATTGTAACCCGCCTAAGGGTAATGCGACGATAAATTGTAGGCGGAGGAGCACTGCACGATCCCGTCAAATCCGGCCAATAAAATTAGCTTCGATAGCGGTGTAATTCGTTAGTAATCGATCGTCAGGATAACCCGGACCTCGACATATTTGGTGCCTTTTTCTTGAGTCGATTATGGCGGTTCTCGGCGCATTCCCTCCCGGTATCGGTTGCCGGCCCTTCGACGAGAGGGATTGGGGAGGCGTGGCGGATTGCCTGCACCGGGGGTTTCCGGAGCGCAGCAGGAGCTATTGGATAGAAGCGCTGACCCGCCTGGCGCAGCGGCCAGCGGTCGTCGATTTTCCGCGATATGGGTTCGTCCTGGAGAAGTCGGGCCGGATCGTCGGCGCAGTGCTTACGCTAGCACGCCGCGTTGGGCTGTCTTTCGCTGATCTGCGTCTGCGACGGTCTGGCGTTGCCGCTTGTGCTGAAGCCGCGCCGGATATTGCATGGGCACGTGTCGTGCTGCCAGGTCGTCTACTGCCGATCCCACGCGGATCTGGTCAGGTGCGCCGGGGTCGTGGGCCGCTTTCTCCTGCGGCGCGGACAGCTGCTTTGCCTCGTCGATGCGATGGGCCCGGTTCCCGGTCTGTCCGGCAGGTATTTTCCGAACAAGGGGATCAAGTATTTCAAGGGTCCGAAATCGCCTTCTCCGGGAGACCTGACGTTCACCGAAATGGTGCTGTTCGGTTCCTGAACGAAATCGTGAAGCCGGTCTGGAGCCCAGCCGATCCGAAGTCAGTCCGCCGCTTCGGCTCTTGCCGCCATGCGCCAGCGTGTTCCCAGCGAGACGCCCACGAGCAGCAGACAGAAGGCGAGGGCAAGAGGGGAGTAGAAAGCCTCCTCCTGTAATACGGCATTGGCCGAAATGGTGACGATGCCGACAAAGCCGAACAGGAAATCCGGGTCGCCGGTCTGGATAAGCTGCCGTCGCAATGCCACGGCCAGCGCCGCCAGGAAGCCGAAGAAGACGAGGCTCCCCACGCCCATCTGGTAAAGCATGACACCGACCGCGCTCTCGACCGGCACGGAGGCGGCGCCTTCGGCCTGGGCGGTTTGCCAGTTGAGATTGATGCTGGTGCTCGACAGGTTGCCGCCGAGACCCAAGCCCTGGCCGAGCGGATCGGCCAGGAAATCGCGCATGCCGGCAATCAGACCGAGGACGTGATAGTCGCCATGGGTGGCGCCATAGCCGATCGCCGCCGTCGTCCAGACCACGGCCAGGGCCATCGCGGCCATGAGCGCCAGACCGGCGCGGGAGGGACTGTAGATCAGCCGCACGGCAATTGCGACGAAAAGCATGAAGGTCGCGCCCTTGGAGCCGATGACGAGCAGCAGCGGCAGAGCCGCGAGAGGCAGCACCCATCGTCCTTTGAAGAGCAGCCAGGCCGAAATGATGCTTAAGGCGTAAGCATAGCTGATCGGATGGAAGTTCGGGCCGCCGATGCGGAAGACGCTTGGCAGGATGTCGTTGAACAGGGGCGTGTTGAAGAAGGTCGTGGTCATCACGTCTTCGATCCCACGGTAAACGAAACCGGTTTCCTGAAGCGCTTTTTCCCACACGCCGGTCTCGACCTGCCGCGAGATGCTGCGCTCGACATATTGGTCGCCGTGGAACAGTCCGAGGAAATCCATGGTGAAGGTCAGTTCCGCATAGCCATAGACGATCGCGCCGGCGCCGAGCCACAGCATGCTCTTGCGCAGATCGACGGGATAAAGGCTGGCGGCGAGGACCGCGACGTGGAAGCAGGCGAGCGGCGTGATCGTGTTGCGGAAATAGACGACCGCGTCCTTGGGGTCGCCATGCACGACGCCGAGAGCGAAATAGAAACAAATCGTTCCGCACAGGACCATGCTCAGCAGCAGCCACGGGCGCAACTCGGTCAGCGCGCGGACGCGGTACTGAAATGAGGCGGCCAGGAAAATGCCGAACGCTGTCATCAGGATGATGAAGTTGGTGCCGCGCAGCGCGTCGAACGTGTCGTTGTCGGGAATGTAGGGGGTGAACCAGGCGACCACGAGGTTCTGAAAGAGAAAGGCGCAGATGATCAGCACCGAAACGCCCGCCGGCATCGCGTTCGAAACGATCAGCGTCAGCACGAATGTTGCGGCAATCCCGAACGGCGTCCACACGGCAAATGCGGAGACGGCGAGCGCAACGACAAGCAAGGCCGTGCCGACATGCAGCAAGGTTTCGGGCGTATCCCTGCCCGGCAAACCCAGTCTGACGGGCGAAGAGACCTGCATCGTGCTCATCGCTGATCCGCTCCGCTCGTCACTTGTCCCAGCAAGCGTAGATGGCGCCTGTCGTCCATTTCCGGCCTAACCTCCAAGGAGCGCGGCAATCATCGAGCCGTCGAAGCCCTCGACGCTCTGCCTGCTCCTGATGAAGCCGAAGCCCTGATCGAGCTCCCAATAGGTCCATGCCACATGGTTCGCTTCAGCCGCCTTGCGCACGGCGCGCACCCAGGAGGCGCGGCTTTCGGCATCCACGCAGAAGTTGAGCACACCGAATTCGTTCAGCATGACCGGGCAGCCGTTGGTGGTGGACCAGCGCGCCAGATCGGCAAAATCGGAGCCGATCCGCGCGGCCGTCCAAGGCGCCGACAATTCCTCTTCAACGAGGTTGGCGGCTTCTTCGTCGCCGGCCGACCGCAGTTTGGAGATAAGCCGGCTCACCTGGGCCATTCCCTTGCTTGCGGGAAAGGGCAGGTCCGCGATGCGGGCGAGCGGCGAGGCATCCCAGGTCTCGCACTGGTGGGTGAAGGCCAAGGGGGCGTAATAGTGAACGGCGGCAATCTGGTTGTCGTCGGCGAGCGGCGGCGCGTCGGCGATTTCCCAGATGCCCTGAAACCGTGCCGGTCCCCAGACCAGCGTGTGGCGCGGACATTTCGCCCGCAGCGCCGCGGCGATCCGTTCCCGCAGCGCCAGCCAGGCGCTCCGTTCCATCGGTGGCTCGTTCAGCAGCTCGGGATAGACCCACTCCGCAGGCAGATCGGCAACGACGGCACGCAACGCCGTCCAGGCCTGAAGCACTCTTCCTGCAGCCGCCTCGGGATCGTTTCGAAAAACTCCTACAAGCTCGCCAGAAGGATGCATGTCGAGGAGGACCGAAAAGCCCAGCCCGACAAGATCCCTGATCCCGTTCTGGATGCGGCGAAGCGTTGCCGGGTCGCCGCTGGAGACGAGATCGCCGTTGACCGGCAGCCGGATCGTTTCGAAGCCTGATTGGCGCAGCTTCTCAAGCGTGGCCGTGGCGGGAGCAAGCCCATCGTTTCGGTCGAGCCATCCGGGAAGGTTGAAGCCGCGCGACGGAACTTGGCCGGCCGTCGCGAGCGCAGCGGATTGCGGCAGAGGGGAGGCGGCGAAAACGGCTCCGGCGGCAAAGGCCAGCGCCTGTCGCCTCGACACCTTGGGCGGCGATGTCATCGATGCACCGCCTCCACGGTCTAGCCCCGAACGGTGGCGCTGCGGCGCTGCTCGCCGGCCGCTCGCGGACTGTCGATCGCCGTGGCTGGCCGCGCGCTTTCCGCCGCGACGACAAGAGTGGCACTGCGGCCGATCTGGCCGGCACCGAATTTTTGCGCGAGCAGCCTGGCGGCTTCCGAAGGCTGCTCGGAGGGGCTGAGCGCCAGAAGCGCAAGATCGGCTTTGGCGAAGAGCTCCGGATTCCAGCCGTTCTCATTGAGCGAGGGCGCGATCACGACGACGAAATCGAACGCGCTCCCGGCTTCGGCCAGAATGCCACGGAACGAGTTGCGATCGGCAACGCCAGGACTTTTTTCCGCCACTGAGCTGCACACGACAGTCTGCAGACCGGTCGCGCCATCGATGAACAAACCGGCTCCGTCTGTCGTCGCGCTGGACAGACGATCGCCAATTTCCACCATCAGCACGTTCTGATCGGCTCGTTGCATTCCGATGCCCAGCATCGCGCCCGCAATCCTTGCCTCGAAACTGCTGTGGATCGAAGACACGAGGATGACGAACGGTTTGCCGTGGTCGTTCAGGTGCAAGACCATCTGCCGCATGATCTTCAGGACGGCGAGCGACAGCGTTTCGTTTCCGGTCTGGAAGAGCTGTTTCCTGATCGCCTTGATGTTTGAATGGGCGGTCCCACCGGCGACGCCGGGCAGACGGTACTCGCCGAAATTGGCTGGCATCGGCAATGGCCGGGGGCTGACCGGCGCGCTGTCCTTACGGTCCACGACCGGCTCCGGCACGGCCGCCTTCGGCGCCTGCGGGTCCTCTTGCGGCTGCGGGACCGGACCAAGCGCCAGAGCGAGGCCGCATCCGGCGAGGAGCCCCAGAACGGCGCTCACCAAGAGAAGCAGGACCGGCTTCGGCCATGTCGGCTGGACAGGCGGCGAAGCCACGCCGATCTTGCGCGCTTCGGATGTCTGCACGCCCTGCATCTGCGACGTTTCCTGTGCACGCTTGAGATAGTCGTCGAGCACGGCACGCGCCGCCTGGGCTTTCGATTCCAGCTGCCGCAGCTGTACCTGCGCGATGTTCGAGTTCGTCGACTGTTGGCGCAGGGCTTCGAGCTTGTCCTGCAGCTTGCCGACATTCTGCACGGCGAGATCATAGCTGGCCTTCAACTGCTGCCTTATGCGATCCGCCTCGGCGGACATCAGCCGCTTCAAACGCTCCAGCTCGGACTGCAGCCGCCCGATGGTCGGGTGGCGCGGCCCGTACATGGTTTGCAGGCTGGCAAGCTCGGTGGCGCGCTGGTTGTAGTCGTCGCGCAATTTGATGGCCGAGGTGGAGGTAAGAATATCCGCAAGCTTGGCGAGCCCGGCCGGCGAACTGCCCGCAGCCAGCGCCTGATTGTAGCGGTCCTTGGCCTGGTCGGCGTCGCCCTGGGCGGCGATCAGCTGCGTCGTCAGCTGATCGAGCTGCGACTGCAGCGTGCCGCCGTCCGTCGAATTGACGATATTGTGTTTCGTCTTGAAGTCTTCGACCGCCCGCTCGGCGTCGCTGACGTCCTGCTGCAGGCCGGAGATCCTGTCCGTGAGCAGCGTATTCACGTCGCTGTTGGCGCTCTCGCGTTCTCCCACCAGGCCTGCCCGGTACTGATCGACGATGGCATTGGCGATGCGCGCGGCCTTCTCCGGCGACGACGACGTGAAGCTGACATTGATGACGTAGGTCAGCCCTTCGCGCTCGACAGAAACCTTGCTCTGGAAGCGCTTGAAGGCGGCGTCCTGCGGCGCGCTTGCGCCGGCTCCGAACAGACGTGAAGCAAGGCCGCCGCCGGCGAATTCCGGATCGCTGTCGAGCTTCTGGCTTTTGAAGACGGCGCCGAGCAGGTCTGGCGACTGGATGACGAAGACTTGGCTGGCGATAGCGGCGCTGTCGGAGCCGATCCCCGGAAGCACGTTGTTGAAATTGGTCGCGCGCGTGTCGCGGGGGTCGATCAGTATCGAGGCCGTTGCGGTATAGCTTGGTTTGGTCACCGCAAGATAGGAGAGCGCCAGCAGCACTGCCGCGCCGGCGATGGCAAGCACTATCACGCGTCGCGCCCAAAGGATGGCCCACACTGCACCTATGTCGAACAACGGCGTAAGAGTGCGCTCGTCGATACTGGCTGGCTTCATCGATTTTCCTCGTCGAGAGCCGCGACTTCACGACCTCACTCGTCTCCACAGTATTAAGGATTATCGTTAGCCATCCGTTAAGCTTGGCGGCGTGACGATGCGCTCGGCGCTGGCGATGCCGGTAACCATGCGAAGCGTTCGCGCTGGCGCGGTTGCGGCATTTTGCTTATGCAGGATCGGGTTTTGAGCGTCGTCGTAGGTGCGGGCAGCCCATCGCCGATCGTCTCAGGAGGCGAGGTTGAAGGACAATAAAGGGAACCGCGAGGCCGCCCCCGGGGCAGGGGCCAGCCCGGCGACCGACATGCGCATGTCGGTCACGGCGCTTGCCAAGAGCGGCGCCGTGGCCGGCATCATCAAACTTGCCAGCGCGGGCCTGTCCTTCCTGATGTTCGTGGCCGTGGCGATGGTGACGAACGAACGCGAGTTCGGCCTTTACAGCGCTACCTATGCCGGCGCGAGCCTGGTTTCCTTCTTCGCTTCGGTGGGCCAGCAGAGCACCGTGCTCAGGTTCTGGCCTCAATATGCCGGGCTGGGCGATCTCGGCTCGGCTCACGGGCTGATGGCGCGCGCCATTCTCGTGGCGCTGGCCGGGCTTGTCGGTACCAGCCTGCTCATCATCGTGGTGGGATTCCTGCCCTTCGTCGGCAGGGGAACGCCGGAATGGCTGCCGCTATGCGTGGCGGCGGCGGTGCTGTCGTTCTCGCTCGGTTGGTCGGAGTTTACCTCGGGCGCCTTCCGGGCCAAGAACGCGCTGATATCGGGCCTGCTGCCGCGGGACATCATTTGGCGCGCGGCGACAATCGCCGCCGTTGCGGCGCTGCACTTCATGCAAGTGAAGATCGATGCGATCGCGGCGACATATCTGACGGCGCTGCTGCTCATCCTCTCGGTCGTCCCGCAAACAATTGTGCTGTTGCGCGACACGGCGCGGGCAGATCGCGGTGGTCTCACGGAAGGGCAAAAGCAGGAATTCAAGACGGTGACGCTTGGCCTGTGGGGCGTCACCTCGCTGCCGCCCGCGCTCGGCCAGGTCAGCACCCTGCTCGTGGCGATGATCCTGGGGCCAGAGGCGGCAGGCGCGATCTTCGTGGCGGACCGGACCACGCGCTTCGTGACCCTTGCCCTCAACGGCATCAACCAGGCGCTGGCGCCGCAGATATCGGCGGCCTTCTACAGCGGCGACAGGGCTCACGTTCAGCGCATCACCAGCCTCGCCGCGCTTGGCGGCTCGGCCATTGCGCTGTGCGTGCTGGCGTCCTTCTGGATATTCGGCGACTTCATCCTGTCCATCTTCAATCCGGCCTATGCGACGCCGACCATGAGGGCGACGCTCGTCATCTTCGGCATCGGGGCGACGTTCGGCACCGCTTGCGGCCCGATCGAAGTCCTGTTGCAGTTGACGGGTCTGCAGCATGCGCTCTTCAAGGTGCTGGTCATCGTCAACGTTGTCGGACTTTGCGTGACGGCCGTGGCAACTTACTACCTCGGGTCCATAGGAGCGGCCCTCAGCATTGCCGGAACCGTCATCGCATGGACGGCTTTCGGGGTATTGATCGCCCGGCGCAGAATCGGCATCAACCCGTCGATCCTCGGCTTGTCCCTGGACAGGATCGGGCTGGTGCCTCATGCCCTCCTGAAAGGGCGCACGTGAAGATCGTCCAAGTGCAGACTCAGGCGGAGGCTGCGGGGGCGCAGCGGATCTCCGACATGGTGGGCGAGGGATTGCGGGCGCGGGGGCACGAGGTGCGCACCGTCTTCATGTACCGCAAGACCGAAGCCTATGACCGCGATCCCAATGTGGATTTCGTCCTGACGGACAGACCGCGCGGATTGCCCGGGCAGATCCGGGCGACCGTCGGCTTGGCGCGATATCTGCGCGCGGCAGGCCCCGACGCAGTCATCACTTACCAACACTATGGCAATATCTTCGGCACGATCGGCGCCCGGCTGGCCGGCGTCAGGCACATCGTCGCAAACCAAAGCGGCGCCCCGCAAAGCATGGGCGTCATGGGGCTGCTCTCCCAAATCGACAAGCTGATGGGTACGGTCGGCCTTTACCAGGCGAATGTCGTCAATTCCGGCTGGACTCAAGCGCAGTTCGATCGCTATCCGCGCTCCTATCGGCGGCGCATGCGTCGCATCGATCACGGCGTACCCGCGCCGGGCGAGGAATTCGACAAGGCAGCGGCGCGCGCCGCCTTCGGCCTGCCGCAGGACGTTTGGCTGGCCGTATCATCGGGCCGACTGACGCGGATGAAGAACCAGATCGCGCTTGTCGGCGCGCTCGATCGACTGCCCGACGTCCATGTCGCGCTGGCAGGCGCGGGGCCGGAGCGCGAAGCGCTCGTCGCCTTTGCCGAAAGCCGCGGCGTTGCCGACCGCCTGCATCTCGTGGGCGAGGTTCCGCCGACGCGCATCTTCGAATTCCTCGCGGCCGGGGATGCCTATGCGTTTGCCTCGATGACGGAGACCTTCGGCCTCGCCTGCGTCGAAGCAGCCATTTCCGGGCTGCCGGTTGTGGCCAGCAACCTCGACGTCTTGCGCGAGGTGCTGACCGCGGAGGACGGCTCTCCCGCCGCACTCTTCGTCGAGGCCGACGCTGCCGGCATGGCCAGGGGCCTTGGCGATCTGTTTGCGCGGCCGGAAGCCAAGGCCAGGCTTTCAGAGGCGGGACGGCGGCTGCGGGATAAGTATTCGCCGGCCAGGATGTGCGCGGGCTACGAGGCGCTACTGCTTGCCTGACCGCTTGCGCACGGCGGCGATCCCGTCGATCACTTCCAGGCGCCCGGCCCGATTGAGTGTGTGGATTTTCGGATAAGGAAAGTCGCCAGCCGCATCGATCGGCCGCGGCGGCGACAGCCGCACCGTCTGCTGGTTGAGCTCCAGCAGCTTCGACAGGCCCAGCCCGCCGCCATAGCCCAGCGTTCCGTCCTGGACCGGAAGAAGCACGCGGCCGTCGCGGTTGCGCACGAAGGCTCCGCCGGGGCGGGCCATGCGGTGGTCGATCAGGATCGGGTTCGCCGGATGCGGCCGCCACGGACCGGCAAGCGCGGGGGCGGAGAAAATCACCAGCGTGTCGGAAGTGCTTCCATGGCCGTCACGATCCGTGGCGAACAGCCAGAGCATGCCTTCATGCTCGAACAAGGTGGCATCGGAAATCTCGCCTTCGACCAGCACGGTCTCGGCAAGCCAGCTGTCCGGGAAGCCCGACGCGCGGTAGAGTGTGAGCTTGCCGCCGGCGCTCGCCTCCGGCAGCATCCAGATCGCGCCGTCGCGCTCGAATACCTGCGGGTAGGAGAGGTGGTGAGCCTCCTCCAGCACGACCCGAGGCTCGCCAGGAACGCCATCCGCGTCGAACGGGACAACGGAAATGACCGCCTTTCCGGTCGCGTGCGGATAGTCCTCGACGAACACAAAGGGCTGACCCTGCCACCAGAAGGGGAACGGGTCGGCATAGAAATGATCGCCCGGGTCCGGCAGCACCGACCAGCCGGTGCCGAGCTTGCCGGTATCGGCGACGCCCAAGGCATCGGTAAAGCGATAGCCGACACGCCAATGCGCGTGGCGGAAGCGCGCGCGCCGAAGCGCTTCCCGGCCGAGCCGCGGCAGCGCCGCGCCGAGATAGGCGGATGTGAACCCGCCTCGCTCGCCACGACCATGGATTTCAGCCACGGCCTCTCGTGGCAGCCGGTCCGCCGCGAACGCGCGGGTGACCGACTGAACCAGAGTAATGGCGCGGGCGAACACGTCCTCGGTGCCGAGTGCGGTGGATTCCCGCTTGTCGACCATGGGCCGCGCCTGGCCGACTACCGTCTTCCTGTCGAGCACGGCCTCGATCACCGGGAGCCTGCCGGCCGCGACGGCGATTGCAGCCGACAGATCGGCGCTGGATCCGTCGAAGCGAAGGCCGATGGTGGGGACATTCGACAAGGCCGCATCGCCGGCAAGATCGAGCCTCAGCGCGGCGGGGCGCCCGCCGGGCCGTGCCGGGATTGCTTGCAGCGCGGAGCCGAGAAGGGGTCCGCGCCGGCGGAAAAGACGTTGCTCGAACTGGAAGGCGGCTTTTGCCGCTGCCGGCCAGGTCGCCGGCCCGGGCTGATGCGCCACCGCGACATCGTGGCCGTCCGCCTCCAGCCGCTCTATGGCGAGCCGCTGCCAATGGCGGGGCGCCGATTGCGGAACGATGACCTCGATCGCCAGCATGTCTTGGGCGGCTATGTCCTGCTCGGATTTCCAACAATGAGGAACGAGAGACTGGCCGAAAATACTTACATCGGCGTTACACGCAAAACCGGATTTCTACTTTTTCGGCATGATTTTCGACTTGCGATCCCGAAGCGGTTGTGGTCGTCCGCCCGGCCTGCCATGCAACGCAAGATTAGCGGTTTCGGCATATACCAAGATTCCAACAATCGCGGCGACCGGTCTTGACCTGGAACGTAAGAAGTCGTGGATAGCCGCTGTCCCTGCCGGTTCGGATCACATGTTTGAAGTCACTGCCGAGGATGCGTTCGATTTCCGTTCGACGGAGTACGCCGAGCTCTTCGCCAGCTCGGCGGCAACCGCTTTTCAGCATCCGATTTGGCTCGCGCAACTTTATGAGAGGCTCGTGCGGCGAGGCGCCGCCACGCCACTGATCATCGTCGTCCGCGTGCGTGCGAGCGGAAGGCTCGCGATGGTCCTGCCGCTGGTGAGGCGCCGCTACACGCTGCTGAAGGTCGTGGAATTCGCGGATATGCGGGTTTCGGACTATGTCTCGCCCGTCGCCGACGAGGAGACCTTCTCCCGCATTCTTGCCGACGCCCGCACCGTCGCCGCCATCCGCAAGCATCTGCGGCCATACGATCTCCTGCGCATCGGCAAGCTGGCGGACCGCTCCCTGGCGATGGAGCGCCTGCTTGGCGTCGACAAGCGCGACAGCATGGGCATGAGCGCCTATTCCAGCAAGCTGGAGCCGACATTCGCCGGCTGGCGCGAGCAGCGGCTGGACCAGTCCTATCGCAAGGAGCTGGACAAGAAATCCCGGCAGCTCAACCGCATCGGGGAGGCGCGCTTCGAATGCGTTGACGGCCCGGCCGCGGTCCGCACGACATTCGATGCCCTCAAGCTCTATCGCGGCAAACGCTTCGACGGCAGCAACGGTCCGGCCGACCTTTTGCAGCTGCCTTCCTATTTCGATTTCTACCTGGCCGTGGCCAATGAAGGGTGCGGCGGCTTCGCCCGCACCTATGCATTCTGGATGAACGGCCAGCCGATCGCCGGCGCGCTCGGGCTCGAGCACCGCGGCTCGCTCCTGGTCATCCTCGGCGGTTTCGACGAGGCCGGCTACCGGAAGCAGTCGATCGGCAGCCTGATGTTCGAGCAGATCGCCCGCGATTGCATCGAGCGCGGCGATCAACACCTCGATTTCACCATCGGCGACGAGCCCTACAAGCGCGTCTTCGGTGGCCGGCCTTCACCGATGTGGCAAATCTACCGCGCAGGCAGTCCGCTCGGCTATGCGGCGCATCTGACGGTGCAGAAATTGCCGGCGGCCAAGGCGCTGGCGCGGCATATCCTTGAGGCCGCGCATGTCAAGAAGGCCAAGCCTTCGGCTGTCATCGTGCCGCCGGCTGCCGATGAAGCCGCCGAGTCGTCCTAGTTGAAGCGGGTCGGATCGGACGCCTTACGCTAGCTTCAGGCGGTCGCGCACGGTTATGCCGAAGCGTCCTTTGAACGAAATGCGCCGGCTGACCCGCAATCAGGTCACGGCTTCCACTTGCGGCCGCTTGAGACCGCGCAGCCGCGCGGCAAAGCTCGGGCTGAACTTGTCGATCTCGTGCAGGATGCGGCGACGGCTGAAATGAACCTGCCGGCGCGCGCGCCAGCGCAGGTCCGTGTCGATGGTCAGGCTGCGGCGGAAATTTGCCAACTCGAGCCCCCGTTCATCCATCGCCTGCTTCATGGGATCATCATAAAAGGCGGCGATCTTCGCCGCCGCCATGCCGGGCGAGGCCATCCACTGCGGCACGTGCACCATGCACAGGCGCTCCACATCGGTGAGGAGGCGGCTGACACCTGTTCCGGCGGCCGGACAGGATGTCTGATAGGCGTCTCCGATCAGGACGACGCCGTCGCGCTTGCAATTTTCGGCTACGGTGATGTCGGTGAGCCAGCTCGAGACGCGGTCGATGACCTCGAAATCGCCAAAGGTCTTGAGGAGTCCCGGAAGCGTTTCAATGAGCGTTTCGCGCGGGCGGTCGCGCAGCGCCTTGACCCACGGGTCGGTATGCTCCCGGAAAACAAAGAGGTTGGCGCGGGTAACGCCGCCGGCCGGGAAGAAGTTGAGGTAATCGATGCCGTCCGAAACGCGTTCGCCGTAATAGGTCAGCGCCGGATGCTTGAACGCGCTTGCTCCCGCCGGCCGGACATTGAAACCGAAAGTCAGCGATTGGCGCTGGTGGACGAACCGGCGCTCGATGCCGACGTCGCGCCGCAGGATGTCGCCCATGCCGGTGGCAAGCACAAGCAGGCGAGCCGTCACATCCGGCTGCCCGATGATCGATACACGCTGCCGCTCCGGCCCGGCTTCCACCGCGCTCACCCTGCCGGCGACGAAGCGAACGGTCTTGGGCAGTTCGGCCCGCATCGCCGCGACGAGGTTGTCGTAAACAATGCCGTAATGGCGG
>NZ_RZSN01000120.1:0-18899 GCF_003997315.1 Mesorhizobium sp. M1A.F.Ca.IN.020.04.1.1 | reverse complement strand
ATCTATAATTTCGTCACCAAGCGCGGCGATTGCCGCGGCCATCGTTCGAAGATTTCGTGGACGCAGGTCGAGACCGGCTCGGCGATCACCTGGAAATATCCGAGCTGCATCCTTCGCGGCGACGATTCCAGCGGCGAGTTCTATTCGATCGCGGTGTCGAACGGCTATCAGCAGGTCGATAGCGGCACCAAGATGATCCATCTCGGCAAGAACACGTCGAGCCGCATCATCTCCAAGGGTATTGCCGCCGGCTTCTCGCAGAACACCTATCGCGGCCAAGTCTCGGCGCACCGCAAGGCGACCAACGCCCGCAACTTCACCAACTGCGATTCGCTGCTGATCGGCGACCAGTGCGGCGCGCACACCGTGCCCTACATGGAAGCCAAGAACGCGACGGCGAAGTTCGAGCACGAGGCGACGACGTCGAAGATATCCGAGGACCAGAAGTTCTACGTGATGCAGCGCGGGATTCCCGAGGAAGAGGCGATCGCGCTGATCGTCAACGGCTTTGTCAAGGACGTCATCCAACAGCTGCCGATGGAGTTCGCCGTAGAGGCGCAGAAGCTGATCGGCATCAGCCTCGAGGGTTCGGTCGGCTGACCGCAGAAGATATTCAGGAAAAAAAATATGCTTGAGATCAAGAATTTGCATGCCCGCATCGTCGAGGACGGCACGGAAATCATCCGCGGCCTGAACCTGACGGTCAAAGCTGGCGAGGTCGCCGCCATCATGGGCCCGAACGGTTCGGGCAAGTCGACGCTGTCCTACATCCTTGCCGGCCGCGAGGACTACGAGGTCACCGAAGGCGACATCCTCTACAACGGCCAGTCGATCCTCCAAATGGATCCGGCCGAACGTGCCACCGCCGGCATCTTCCTCGCCTTCCAGTATCCGATGGAGATACCGGGCGTGGCGACCATGGAATTCCTGAAAGTCGCGATGAACGAGCAGCGCAAAGCGCGCGGCGAGGAGCCCCTGAAGGTTCCGGAATTCCTGAAGCGCGTGAAGGACGCCGCCGCTTCGCTCAACATGGACATGAACATGCTGAAGCGGCCGCTCAATGTCGGCTTCTCCGGCGGCGAGAAGAAGCGCGCCGAGATCCTGCAGATGAAGCTGCTCGAGCCGAAGCTCTGCGTGCTCGACGAGACCGATTCAGGCCTCGACATCGACGCGCTCAAGATCGTCGCGGATGGCGTCAACGCGCTGCGCTCGCCTGAACGCGCGATCGTCGTCATCACGCACTATCAGCGCCTGCTCGAGCATATCGTGCCGGACAGCGTGCACGTGCTCTACAAGGGCCAGGTGATCAAGTCGGGCGACAAGTCGCTGGCGCTCGATCTTGAAACCAACGGCTATGCCGGCGTGATCGGGCAAGCCGCGTGAGATGGGGCCAAGTGAGGCAAGAGCAATGAACATGCACGCACAGCCCCAGCGGACATTGGCCGAAACGGCGCTGATCGACGCCTTCGGCGAGCGGCTGTCGCTGCTGCCCGGCGACGGCGCGGTGATGGTCAAGCGCGACGACGCGATCGAGGCGATCAAGCACGGCCTGCCGACGCGCCGCGTCGAATCCTGGCATTATACGGACCTGCGCCGGCTGCTGACCTCGGTGCCGGCCTTCGAGGCCGGGGACATCGCAAAGGCGCTCGATCCGGTCCTCGACGGTTCGGCCGTTCTGCCGGTGCTGAACGGCGTTTCGAGCGCCAAGGCTCCCGAGATCGAAGGCGTCACGGTGGAGCGCCTGTCGGAGAAGCTCACCGACGGCAGTATCGCGCCGGGGCTCGATCGCTATGGCGCCGATGACGCAATCGGCGCGCTGAACACCGCCTTCGTCGCCGACGGCTATTTCGTCGACATCGCCGACGGCACCGAGCTGGAAAAGCCGATCGAGCTGCAGAACCTCCAGGCCGGCGGTCAGACGCATGTGCGGCTCCTGGCACGTGTCGGAGTCGGCGCCAAGGCAATCATCGTCGAGCGCCAGACGGGCGAGGCAAGCGAAGACGGCGAGGCGCTTGTCAGCTCGGTCAGCCAGCTCGTGGTCGGCGACGGCGCCGAGGTGACCTGGCTGGTCGTGCAGGAGCAGCCGGACACGGCAACGCACCTTGCCCAGTTCAAGGCGCATATCGGCAAGGACGCCAAGCTGACGCTGTTCGTGATGAACGCCGGCGGCAAGCTGGTGCGCCAGGAAGTCGTGGTCAGGACGACTGGCGAAGGCGCCGATTTCAAGCTGCGCGGCATCAACCTTCTGGCCGGCGACACGCATACCGACACCACCATGGTGCTCGATCATGCCGTGCCGCACACCGCCTCGACCGAAGTGATCCGCAACGTTGTGACCGGCAAGGCGCGGGGCGTCTTCCAGGGTCGCATCAACGTCCACCAATACGCGCAGAAGACCAACGCCAAGATGGCGTGCAACACGCTGCTCCTGTCGGACGAGGGTGAGTTCTCGACCAAGCCGGAACTGGAAATCTTTGCCGACGACGTCGTCTGCGGTCACGGCGCGACAGTCACCGAGATTGACCACAACCATCTGTTCTATCTGATGGCGCGCGGCATCGACGAAAAAGCGGCGCGCGGCCTTCTGGTGAAGGCTTTCGTCGCGGAAGTGATCGAGGAACTGGACGACGAGGCGCTCGTCGACGCGCTCGAAGCGCGGCTCGACGCCTGGTTTTCGACGCACGGATAGCGCTTTCCCCTTCTCCTACTTGGGAGAAGGTGAATTGGCGCGGAGCGCCAAGACGGATGAGGGGTGCTGGGACGGAGTGAGGCGAAGCCTCGAAAGACCTTGTGATGGACCAGAAGATCGAAACCGCTCCCTACGACGTCGAGGCGATCCGCCGCGACTTCCCGATCCTGTCGCGGCAGGTCTACGGTAAGCCGCTGGTCTATCTCGACAACGGCGCCTCGGCGCAGAAGCCGCAGGTGGTGCTCGACACGATCCAGCACGCCTATTCCCAGGACTACGCCAATGTCCATCGCGGCCTGCATTTTCTGTCGAATGCCGCGACCGATGCTTATGAGAAAGCACGCGAGACGGTACGCCGCTTCCTCAATGCGCCGAGCACCGACAACATCGTCTTCACCTCCAACACCACCTCGGCGATCAACACGGTCGCCTATGGCTATGGCATGCCGAGGATCGGCGAGGGCGACGAGATCGTGCTCTCGATCATGGAGCACCACTCCAACATCGTGCCCTGGCATTTCATCCGCGAGCGGCAGGGCGCGAAGCTTGTCTGGGTGCCGGTCGACGATCTCGGCGCCTTCCATATCGAGGAATTCGAGAAGCGGATGACGAACCGCACAAAACTCGTCGCCATCACCCATATGTCGAACGCGCTGGGCACGGTGACGCCGATCAAGGAGATCGTGCGCATCGCGCATTCGCGTGGAATTCCCGTGCTCGTCGACGGCAGCCAGAGCGCCGTGCATATGCCGATCGACGTGCAGGAGCTGGATTGCGACTTCTTCGTGTTCACCGGCCACAAGGTTTACGGTCCGTCCGGCATCGGCGTGCTCTACGGCAAGAAGCACATGCTGGAAGCGATGCGGCCCTTCATGGGTGGCGGCGAAATGATCGAGGAGGTGACGGAAGACATCGTCACCTACAACGAGCCGCCGCACCGTTTCGAGGCCGGCACGCCGCCGATCGTGCAGGCGATCGGGCTGGGCGCCGCGCTCGAATATATGGAAAAGGTCGGCCGCGAGCGCATCGCGGCGCATGAGGCGGACCTCAAGAATTACGCGCACGAGCGGCTGCGCGCCATCAATTCGCTGCGCATCTTCGGCGACGCGCCCGGCAAGGGCGCCATCATCTCGTTCGAATTGCAGGGCATCCACGCCCATGACGTGTCGATGCTTATAGACAGGCAAGGCGTCGCGGTCCGCGCCGGCACGCATTGCGCCCAGCCGCTGTTGAAACGCTTCGGCGTGACCTCCACATGCAGAGCATCGTTCGGCATGTATAACACCAAGGCCGAAGTCGACGCTTTGGCCGATGCGCTGGAAAAGGCGCGAAAGTTCTTCGGATGACGATGATGGACGATGTGACCACCACCACAGAGACCGCGCCGGAAACGGCCGGTAACGGCCTCGTCTCAGCCTCGGCGATCCCCGCCGATGAGCTAGCGAGGCTGACCGACGATATCGTCTCGGCGCTGAAGACTGTCTACGATCCGGAAATCCCGGCCGACATCTATGAGCTCGGCCTCGTCTACAGGATCGACATCGAGGACGACCGGACGGTCAAGATCGACATGACGCTGACCGCGCCGGGCTGCCCGGTGGCCGGCGAAATGCCGGGCTGGGTCGAGAACGCCGTCGGCGCCGTGGAGGGGGTTTCGGGCGTCGAGGTCAACATGGTGTTCGACCCGCCGTGGACACCCGACCGGATGTCGGAAGAGGCGCAGGTCGCGGTTGGATGGTACTAGCCAGCGACCCCACTAAGGTTGGCTGGCTTGCAGCAAAGGTGAAACTTCACCATCTTAACGGCAGACTCATTCCGCGGGCCTTGAACCCGCGCGAACGTGGAGAATGACATGGGACGCTTCGCCGTCATCACGATGACCGACAAGGCCGCGGACCGCGTGCGTGAGATCGTCGCTACGCGCGACAACGCGCATGGGATCCGTCTTGGCATCAAGAAGGGCGGCTGCGCCGGGATGGAATACACGGTCGCTCTGGTCACCGAGCCGAACCCCAAGGACGATCATATCGAGCGCGACGGCGCGCACGTCTATGTCGCGCCGGAAGCGGCGCTTTTCCTGCTCGGAACCGAGATGGATTTCGAGCAGACGACGCTGCGAACCGGCTTCACCTTCAGGAACCCGAACCAGAGCTCGGCCTGCGGCTGCGGCGAATCCGTCGAGCTGAAGCCGGCCGATCTCAAGGCGCTGGCGGAGGTGCGCGCTTCAAGCGCTGCTTAGGTGAGCGCCGAGGCATATCGCTGGCGATGTGCCTGCTGTGACCAGGAGTTCACCGGACTTCCCACCGATATAGCCTTTGGCGCACCGGTGAATCCAGACGCGCTTGACGAGGTAGCTCGGTCGACTTTCCGCAAGAACGACGATTTTTGCGTGGTGAGTTACGCCACGGGGCAAACAGACCGCTTCATTCGTTGCCTGCTGCCCTTGCCGGTACCTCAGTTGGCCGAAGAGTTCTGTTTCGGTGTTTGGATGTCCGTCTCGGAAAGAAGCTGGAATGTGTATCGAGCCGGGTATGATAGCGGCCAATATGAGGACGAGCTCTGCTTCGGGTATTTGATGCACGACATTCCTGAGTATCCGAGCTCGATGCACCTGCATGCCAATGTTGTGTTTCAGCCCGGCAATCTGCGTCCCAGGGTTTTTCTGCATGATGCAGACCACCCCTTGGTCGCCGCGCAGCGCGAAGGGGTGGATGTGAGGCAGATCGAGCGCTGGGTTGCGCTAACCCATCGCTCTTAGATTCAGGCTTAGTCCACCCACGAGCTGGTGCGCTTGTGCCAGTCGGCGATCGATTCTTCGGGATAGAGCTCGAACACCTTGTCGTTCTTGCCGATCGCCGGTTCGACCCAGCTCGCCTTGTATTTCAGCATCAGATGCACCTTTTCCGGCGGCTTCGGCAGGTCGCTGTCGATCGCCGAGGCGAAGGGGTGGACGAGGTCCGGCCAAGTCGGGTCGTAGAGCCAGAGCGCGGCGCCGCATGTCTTGCAAAAATTGCGCTCGCCGGTCGAGACCTCGCAGTGCGGATGCTCGTCGTCCTCGATCTCAGCGCGGTAGACGCCGAGATTGGGCTTGCCGGTGACCTTGAGCGTTTGGTTGTCGGCGCCGAGATTGATGGCAAAACCGCCGCCGCCCTGCTGCTTGCGGCAGATCGAGCAGTAGCAGAGCATGAACGGCACGGGCGTATGACTTTCCACCTCGAAGCGGACGGCGCCGCAGCGGCAGGAGCCTTTGAGCAGGACAGGCATGGCGCGAACCTCCATTTCATGTCTCAACCTGTCAGCATGCTGTTGGTTGCTGCGATGACAAGTCCCATGCTGGATGAGATGATTGCGGCATGGACAATGACCGCCTCGAAGAATTGTTCGAGAGCCTGGGGCCGATCAGCATCCGAAAACTGTTCGGCGGCAAGGGAATCTATTGCGACGGCGTCATCGTCGCGGTGGTCGTGCGCGGCGAACTGATGCTGAAGGCCGACGAGGAGACGATCCCCGAATTCGAGGCCGCCGGCTGTAGCCAATGGACCTATACCGGCTCGCGGCACGGCAAGGAGGTGGCGATGCCCTATTGGAGCGTTCCCGACAGCGCCTTCGACGATCCCGACGAAATGGCGGTCTGGGCGCGGCGCGCTTATGAAGCGGGGCGGCGCGCGGGCAGATAAGGCTTACAGCGCCTTCGCGATCTCCGCCGCCAGCCGCGCATTGTTTTCGACCAGCGCGATGTTGGTCTTGAGGCTGCGGCCGCCGGTGAGCTCCAAAATCCACGACAGGAGGAACGGCGTCACGGCTTTGCCGGTGATGTTCTGCGCTTCGGCCGCCTTTTGCGCGGCCTGGATGTAGCCGTCCATCTCGGCTGCCGGGATCTCGTCGTTCTGCGGCACCGGATTGGCGACCAGTATGCCGCCGCCGAGGCCGAGCGCCTGCCGGATATGATAGAAATGCGCGATATCTTCAGGCGCATGCAACGTCAGCGGCGCGCGGAAGGGCGATTGCCTGGACCAGAAGGCCGGCATGGTCTCGCAGCCATGGCCGATGACTGGCACGCCGCGCGTCTCCAGCACTTCCAGCGTCTTTTCGATGTCGAGGATCGCCTTGGCGCCGGCCGAGACGACGACGACCGGCGTGCGCGCCAGCTCGTCGAGGTCGGCCGAGATGTCAAAACTCTTTTCGGCGCCCTTGTGGACGCCGCCGATGCCGCCGGTGGCGAAGACCTTTATGCCGGCCATGTGCGCGGCGATCATGGTGGCGGCCACGGTGGTGCCGCCGGTGCGCTTTTGGGCGACGGCAAAGCCGATATCGGCACGCGACAGCTTCATGGCGTCGCCGGTCATGGCAAGCGATTCGCGCTCGCCATCGGAAAGGCCAATCTTGATGCGTCCATCGACCACGGCGATCGTCGCCGGCACGGCGCCGCTCTCGGCGATGATCTGCTCGACCTTGGCGGCCATCGCGCCATTGTCGGGGTATGGCATACCGTGGGTAATGATGGTGCTTTCCAGCGCCACCACAGGCCGCCCGGCGGCAAGCGCCTCCGCCACTGGCGGATGAATGTCGATGAAGGGGCGGGCGGTTTCGGGCGTCATGTCCGTTCTCCACTCCGGAGAAAACACTCCGGCAAGATAGTTTGTGGCCCTATGCCACCACCCGTGCCTCGGGCACAAGGGCAAGCGCCTGGCCAAAACTGCCGGCGGTGAAAGACGGTACCGCCTCGGCGCTCTCGATGGCGAGCATCGCCGCGGCAACACCTTCGCGCAGTGCCCTCCGCAAAGGCAGCCCGCGCAGCAGCGCGGCAACCGTTGCTCCGGTCAGGGCGTCGCCGGCGCCGGTTACGTCGGCAACTCGTCGCGGGGAGGGCGGGTCGATGGCGAAGACGCCCGATTGGTCGAAGCCGAGCACCGGAGCACTGCCGGCCGTGATCACGCCTGCCGTCAAGCTCAGCCGCCTGAGTTCCCCGACAAGATCGCGGCCGGAAATATCCGCACCAGCCAGCGCCGCCGCCTCTCGGCGGTTCATGAACAGCAGCGAAAGATTGCCGAGCAGCGGCGCTAGCCGCACCACCTTGGCTGGCGAGATGGCGATGGCGAAAACCGGCTTGTCGCCGGCTTGCGCAACCAGACGCTCGAGGGCCGCCGTTGGCAGGTTCGCGTCGCAGAGGATCGCGTCTGCCTCGGCGATCGCCTCGCGCACCTTGGCGCGGCGGATCTGCTTGGGGAAGGCGAGGTCGTAAAGGCCCATATCGGCAAAGCCGACGATCAGCTCCCCCTCGCTGTCGATCAGCGCAGTGTAGCTCGGCGTCGTGCGGTCGAGGAACACCGCCGAAAGGTCGGCGATGCCGGCCTCGTCGATCGCCGATGCGACCGCCTCACCCGCCGCATCGCCGCCGCGCACCGAAAGCAGCGAGGCCGAGACGCCGCGCTTCACAATGCTGCGCAGCGCGTTGAAGACGCCGCCGCCGACATCCTCGCGCATGATGCCGGGATTGGATGCGGCGGGCACGTAAGGGCCCGAGACCTGGCCGCGCCGGTCGATATGGGCGCCGCCCAGCGCCAGGATGTTTGGGGATGTCGGCATGCCGCGGAGGTGACCTCGTTGATTGTTTGCGTGCGCACACTAGGTTTCCGCGCATCGCCCCGCAATCGGGTCGCGATTCGGGCCGCCCGGATAACGAGATCTCGCTTGGATCAGCAGCACTGGTTCACGCCATCTCTAGTGAGACAAAAATAGAACAAATCCAGATATTATTTGTTTTCCAGTCATTTGCTGCCTCTTGCCAGATGAGAACAAAAAAGGTACAAACTGGCAGGGATCACGGATTGTCCGGCCTTCATTGACGACCAAGGGGTGATGTATCATGGCTCAGAATAGTTTGCGGCTTGTAGAGGATAAGGCAGTGGACAAATCAAAGGCTCTGGATGCGGCGCTGTCGCAAATCGAGCGCGCTTTCGGCAAGGGCTCGATCATGCGGCTCGGCGCCAATGAGCAGGTGGTCGAGATCGAAACCGTGCCGACGGGATCGCTCGGGCTGGACATCGCGCTCGGCGTTGGCGGGCTGCCGCGCGGCCGCATCATCGAAATCTACGGGCCGGAAAGCTCGGGCAAGACGACGCTGGCGCTGCACACGGTTGCGGAAGCCCAGAAGAAGGGCGGTATCTGCGCCTTCGTCGATGCCGAGCACGCGCTCGATCCGGTCTATGCCCGCAAGCTCGGCGTGGACCTCGAAAACCTCCTGATCTCGCAGCCCGACACGGGTGAGCAGGCGCTGGAGATCTGCGACACGCTGGTGCGCTCCGGCGCAATCGACGTTCTGGTGGTCGATTCGGTGGCGGCGCTGACGCCGCGCGCCGAAATCGAGGGCGAGATGGGCGACGCGCTGCCCGGCCTGCAGGCCCGCTTGATGAGCCAGGCGCTGCGCAAGCTGACCGCGTCAATCTCGCGCTCCAACACCATGGTCATCTTCATCAACCAGATCCGTATGAAGATCGGCGTCATGTTCGGCTCGCCGGAAACCACGACCGGCGGCAACGCGCTGAAATTCTACGCCTCGGTGCGCCTCGACATCCGCCGCATCGGCTCGGTCAAGGATCGCGACGAAGTGGTCGGCAACCAGACCCGCGTCAAGGTGGTGAAGAACAAGCTGGCTCCGCCCTTCAAGGTGGTCGAGTTCGACATCATGTATGGCGAGGGCGTGTCGAAGACCGGCGAGCTCGTCGATCTCGGGGTCAAGGCCGGCGTGGTCGAGAAGTCGGGCGCCTGGTTCTCCTACAATTCGCAGCGTCTCGGTCAGGGCCGTGAGAACGCCAAGCTTTTCCTGCGCGACAATCCGGACACGGCGCGCGAGATCGAGCTGGCGCTGAGGCAGAATGCCGGGCTGATCGCCGAAAAATTCCTCGAGAACGGCGGCTCCGAAGGCGGTGGTGACGACAGCTTCGAGGACGAGGCTGGCGCGATGTAGGCACTGCCGGAGTTCGGCCATAATCCGGATCCATTATCTAAAGCTGATGTAATCGAGTTCCCTAGTGCTGCGTTCGAACCGCCGGCCTTCGTGCCGGCGGTTTACGTTTGGGGGCGAGGGCACAGGCCGCCCAGCCGGAGGATTGGCCTTGGTTCCGTGTTTCTGGACAGGGTCAAGAGCTACGGCTAAAAGGCCAATCTATCTTCTGACACACGAAAGCCCATTTGCCGCCGGCCTGGCCGGCGGTTTTCGCGAAAAGGCAGTATCCATGAGTGGCGTGAACGAGATCCGGTCGACATTCCTCGACTACTTCCGCAAGGAGGGTCATGAGATCGTTGCCTCCAGCCCGCTGGTGCCGCGCAACGATCCGACGCTGATGTTCACCAACGCCGGCATGGTGCAATTCAAGAACGTGTTCACCGGCCTGGAGAAGCGGTCCTATTCGCGCGCCGCGACCGCGCAGAAGAGCGTGCGCGCCGGCGGCAAGCACAACGATCTCGACAATGTCGGCTACACCGCGCGCCATCTCACCTTTTTCGAGATGCTCGGCAATTTCTCGTTCGGCGATTATTTCAAGGAGCGCGCGATCGAGCTTGCCTGGAACCTGATCACCAAGGAATTCGGCCTGCCGAAGGACAAGCTTCTGGTCACCGTCTATCACACCGATGACGAGGCGGCCGGCTACTGGAAGAAGATCGCCGGCTTCTCAGACGATCACATCATCCGCATTCCGACCTCTGACAATTTCTGGGCGATGGGCGACACCGGTCCCTGCGGTCCGTGCTCGGAGATATTCATCGATCGCGGCGAGCATATCTGGGGCGGTCCGCCCGGCAGCCCGGAGGAGGACGGCGACCGGTTCCTCGAATTCTGGAACCTGGTGTTCATGCAATATGAGCAGGTGACAAAAGACGAGCGCATCGACCTGCCGCGCCCGTCGATCGACACCGGCATGGGCCTGGAGCGCATGGCTTCGATCCTTCAGGGAGTGGAGAGCGTCTTTGAGACCGACCTGTTCCGGCATTTGATCGATGCGGCATGCTCGGCGCTAGGGCACGGTCACAACCAGGAGAACGCAGCATCCTTCCGCGTGATCGCGGATCATTTGCGCTCGTCATCCTTCCTGGTGGCCGACGGCGTGCTGCCCTCCAATGAAGGCCGCGGCTATGTGCTGCGTCGCATCATGCGTCGCGCCATGCGCCACGCGCAGCTGCTCGGCGCCAAGGAGCCGCTGATGTGGAAGCTGGTGCCCGCGCTGGTGCGCGAGATGGGCCAGGCCTATCCGGAACTGGTGCGTGGCGAAGCGCTGATCACAGAGACGCTGAAGCTCGAGGAGACGCGCTTCCGCAAGACGCTGGTCCGCGGTCTCGGCCTGCTTTCGGAGGCGACGGAACAGCTGCACGCCGGCGACATGCTGGATGGCGAGACGGCCTTCAAACTCTACGACACCTATGGCTTCCCGCTCGACCTGACGCAGGATGCGCTGCGCCAACGCGACATCTCGGTCGATCTTGCCGGCTTCACCGCTGCGATGGAGCGGCAGAAGGCGGAAGCGCGCGCGCACTGGGCGGGGTCGGGCGAAGCGGCGACCGAGACGGTCTGGTTCCCGGTGCGCGAGCAGACCGGCGCCACCGATTTCCTCGGTTACGAGACGGAAGAGGCGGAAGGCCTGATCCAGGCCTTGGTCAAGGATGGCAAGATCGTCGACAGCGCCGGGCAGGGCGACGCGGTTGCCGTCGTCGTCAACCAGACGCCGTTCTATGGCGAATCCGGTGGCCAGATGGGCGATACCGGCATGATGTCCGGCGACGGCTTCTCGATCGAGGTCACCGACACGCAAAAGAAGGCCGACGGGCTCTTCGTGCATTTGGGCAAGGTGACGGGCGGTACGATCAAGACCGGCGCTGCCGTGGAGCTAAAGGTCGATCACGCGCGCCGTTCGAAGCTGCGCGCCAATCACTCCGCGACGCATCTCATCCACGAGGCGCTGCGTGAGGTGCTGGGCACCCATGTCGCGCAGAAGGGTTCGCTGGTCGCGCCTGATCGCCTCCGCTTCGACATCTCGCACAACAAGCCGATCTCGGCCGAGGAGATCGAGGATGTCGAGCGCATGGCCAACGAGATCGTTGTGCAGAACAGTCCGGTGACGACGCGGCTGATGTCGGTGGACGATGCTATTGCCGAGGGCGCGATGGCGCTGTTCGGCGAGAAATACGGCGACGAGGTGCGCGTCGTTTCGATGGGCACCGGCCTGCACGGCGCCAAGGCCAACCGTCCCTATTCGGTCGAGCTCTGCGGCGGCACGCATGTCAGGTCGACCGGCGATATCGGCCTTGTGCGCATCCTGTCGGACAGCGCGGTCGCCGCCGGCGTGCGCCGCATCGAGGCGCTGACCGGCGAGGCGGCGCGCAAGCATCTCGACGAGCAGGACAAGCGCCTGAAGGCAGCCGCGGCGACCTTGAGGATCTCGCCGGCCGACGTTCCGGCGCGTGTCGAGACTTTGCTCGAGGAGCGCAAGAAACTCGAGAAAGAGCTCACCGAGGCGCGCAAGAAACTGGCCCTTGGCGGCGGCGCGGCCGTTGCCGATGCTCCGGCCACCAACGAGACGGTTGCGGGTGTCGGCTTCCTCGGCAAAGCGGTCAGCGGTGTCGCGCCGAAGGACCTGAAGCCGCTTGCGGATGCCGGCAAGAAGACGCTGGGCTCCGGCGTGGTCGTCTTTATCGGCGCCGGCGAGGACAACAAGGCGAGCGTGGTGGTCGGCGTCACCGACGACTTGACCGGCCGCTTCAGCGCTGTCGATCTCGTCCGTGTTGCGTCCGCCGCGCTTGGCGGGCAGGGCGGCGGCGGGCGTCCCGATATGGCGCAAGCCGGCGGCCCCGACGCCTCCAAGGCGGACGACGCCATCGCGGCGGTAAAGGCGGCGCTCGAAGCCGCTTAGTGTTCCTGTGTCAGGAAGGCTTTGCCGCTTTCAGGGCGCGCGCCATTCTGACAGAGTCGCCCCAGGTGGACAGCCAGATGAGGCAATCCGTGGCGACGGCGATCGCCCCGCGCAGGAGGAGAAGCAGCGGGCCTGGTGCCAGCAGATGCTCCTCGGCGTGACGCAGATGGGCCAGCTCTTCCTCGCGGATCGACAGGATGATGGCGTGCAGTCCGGGATCGCGCCCGGCTAGATAGTAGAGCTGGTCGTCAAGATGGCGGTGCACGGTCGCTTCGACAGCGGCGGTGCATGCCCAGATGCCTTGTGGGCCGAGCAGGGCGGTGAGAAAGCCCAACAGCCAGCCGCCCCAGCTCCAGAACTGCATGACGCGACATGGACGCGAGTTTCGCATTGGCATGGCGGCACGGAAGAAGGCGCAATGCTGGCGCTCGTGTCCAAGCATCTCCGACAAAGACGGCACGCAATCGCGCCAAAAGTGCCGGGCGACAAAGATTTGCGCTGAATAGATCCTGATCGCTCCAAACTCGCCTGCGTGGTTGACCCGGACTATCCTGGCTGTGGTCAGCGCTTCGCGACCGGAAAGCTCATGCATTGGAGAAGCTTGCCCGCCTGACGATGCGATCCCACCGGTCCTGCAAGTCTGGAAAGCGGGCAAGCAGCTTTCGCCCTTCGGCGACCTTGAGGAAATAGCCGATAATTGACGCCCTTTCGGCCGTGAAGATGTCGAGAGGGACGAGCTCGTAGTCGACGCCCTTTTGATTGAGCGCCATTCGCGCGATGCGGACATAGACGCTGTAGTGGGCGCCGTAGAGAAGAGGCTTTGCCACTTCATTCCTCTTTGGCTTGGCTGTCCCGTATCCAGACGCGCAGCGTGCCGGTGGTCTGAAAGCCGCAGTCCAGTGCGTCATCCAGCCCGCCGCCGCGTTCATACCCGACCAGCGCGCGACTTTCAGCAAACGTATTGGCTGCGGCTTGCACAGCATCTCGATAGGTCGAATTGCCATCCGTGGCAAAGACATTTGACAACCCGATCACGAGCTCGGATCTATTGGCTATGCAGCCGGCGGTGAAGCCGTCGGCCGTCCGTCGGCCAAGGATGGCGATGGCAGGGTCGGCCAGAACTGCGGTCGGAAAGACACGGCCGCTGGAGGAACCTGCGCCATCCGTCCAGGCAAGTTCCCACATCTCCAAGCTGGCTGCGTCCCCAACACGTTCCCAACCGGAGGGGGTCGTCGTTGGACGCCTTAGGTCCATCCAGATCCAGCTTGCTTCGAAGAGTTGGCTGAACCCGAGCGGTCGGAGATCCAGACGGCAGAAGCAATCCTTGACCGAAAAGCTGGTGGCAAGAACAGATGTCAGTCTGGCTATTTCTGCAAGTTGGATCGGTATGGCATCGGCATCCAAAGTGGCGGCATTGGGGTAGTAAGGAGGTGCTTGCTCATCGCTGGACCAGACGGAGCGGCTCCTCCGGCCGCTTAGCCCGTGCACCTTGAAAATAGCCTGGCAGAGGTCGGCATTGTTGCCAGCGCAAAGGCGGACCCTTTCGCTGGCAACAAGGCTCGGCACTTCTTACCCCATCGCCTTCTGCAGGTTCTCGTCGATCTTGTCGAGAAAGCCGGTGGTCGACAGCCAGGGCTGGTCGGGGCCGATCAGCAGCGACAGGTCCTTGGTCATGAAGCCGCCCTCGACGGTCTGGATGCAGACCTTTTCCAGCGTCTCGGCAAAGCGCTTGAGCTCGGCATTGCCGTCGAGCTTGGCGCGGTGGGCCAAGCCACGCGTCCAGGCGAAGATCGAGGCGATCGAGTTGGTCGAGGTTTCCTCGCCCTTCTGATGCTGGCGGTAGTGGCGGGTGACGGTGCCGTGGGCGGCTTCCGCTTCCACGGTCTTGCCGTCCGGCGTCATCAGCACCGAGGTCATCAGGCCGAGCGAGCCGAAGCCCTGCGCCACGGTGTCGGATTGCACGTCGCCGTCATAATTCTTGCAGGCCCAGACATAGCCGCCCGACCATTTCAGGCTGGAGGCGACCATGTCGTCGATCAGGCGGTGCTCGTACCAGAGTTTTCTCGCCTTGAACTCGGCCTCGAATTCCTTCTCGTAGACCTCCTGGAAGATGTCCTTGAAGCGCCCGTCATAGGCTTTGAGAATGGTATTCTTGGTCGAGAAATAGACCGGGAAGTTGCGCAGCAGGCCATAGTTCAGCGAGGCGCGAGCGAATTCGCGGATCGACTCGTCGAGATTGTACATGGCCATGGCGACGCCGGCGCCCGGCGCATCGAAGACGTCATGCTCGATCATCTGGCCGTCCTCGCCGACGAATTTGATTGTCAGCTTCCCCTTGCCCGGGAAGCGGAAGTCGGTGGCGCGGTATTGGTCGCCGAAGGCGTGACGGCCGACGACGATCGGCTTGGTCCAGCCGGGCACCAGGCGCGGCACGTTCTTCATGATGATCGGCTCGCGAAAGATGGTGCCGCCGAGGATGTTGCGGATGGTGCCGTTGGGCGACTTCCACATTTTCTTCAGCTTGAATTCCTCGACGCGCTGCTCGTCGGGCGTGATCGTCGCGCATTTCACGCCGACGCCGTATTTCTTGATGGCGTTGGCCGAGTCGACGGTCACCTGGTCATTGGTGGCGTCCCGGTTCTCGATCCCTAGATCGAAATAGTCCAGCTTGATGTCGAGATAGGGGTGGATCAGCTTGTCCTTGATGAACTGCCAGATGATGCGGGTCATCTCGTCGCCGTCGAGCTCGACGACCGGGTTCGCCACCTTGATCTTCGCCATGGAAAAATGCCTCGTTGCTGGGGATCTGAACGGCCTTGCCCGTGGCTTCGGCCGAGGTTGGGCAGCGTATATCAAAGCCTTTTTGAGCGCGCAAACCGCGATCAGCCGATCGCAGACCGGTGTCGCGCTTGTGAACGCTTCATTTTCAGGCCCGGATGTGGCAGGGGACGCCGAAACGCCGCAAACCTCATGTACGGAGAGCCATGCCAGCCGCAAACGACACCGCCAAGACCGCCGGACCGGCGATCATCCTTGTCGAGCCGCAACTCGGCGAGAATATCGGCATGGTCGCGCGCGCCATGGCGAATTTCGGCCTTTCTGAGCTGCGCCTGGTCAATCCGCGCGACGGCTGGCCGAGCGAGAAGGCGCGCGCCGCCGCCAGCCGCGCCGACCATGTCATCGATGCGACAACGGTGTTCGACGACCTTGCCTCGGCAGTGGCCGACCTCAACTTCGTCTTCGCCACCACCGCCCGCGAGCGTGACGGCTTCAAGCCGGTGCGCGGTCCGGTGGATGCGGGCAGGGCGCTCCGGGCCCGCGAGCAGGCGGGGCTGCGCACCGGAATTCTGTTCGGCCGTGAACGTTTTGGCCTCTACAATGAAGAGGTTGGTCTGGCTGACGAGATCGTCACCTTTCCCGTCGATCCCGGCTTCTCCTCGCTCAACATCGCACAGGCCGTGCTTTTGATGTCCTATGAATGGATGAAATCCGGCCTTGCCGAAGAGACCGCGACCAACTTCGCCGGACCGGAGCTCGTTCCGGCGACCAAGGAACAGCTGCACAGCCTGTTCACCTATCTCGAAGGCGCTCTCGAGGCGCGCGGCTATTTCCGCCCGGAAGAGAAGAGGCCTAAGATGGTCGACAATCTGCGCGCCGTGCTGACGCGGGCGGGATTCGCTGAGCCCGAGTTGAAGGTGCTGCGCGGCATCATCTCGTCGCTCGACAGGTTCTCGCCGGCAATGCCGCGCGGCGACGGCTCACCGGGGGATGATCCGAGGCGGGCGCCGGCTACGCGCAAACGAACAACGGACAAAGAAAGTTAAAATCCGTAAGCTCCGAACCTTCAAGGTAACCGAATATTATGCGGTTTGGTTCATCGTTCTCGAAACGATGGGGCAGCAGATGTTTACGTCCAATATTGGCCGTCTGCATTTCTTCTTCTATTCGCTAGGTTTGTTCATAGCGGAAGCGGTAGCGATCGTGCTCTGCATTGCCGCAACGACCGGCTTCGCGGGATTGATCAATTCGATGCCGGGTCCGTCGCGGCAAAGCCTGGCCGGCGCCGCGCTTGTTGTGTCGCTCGTCTTCGTCGCGCTGCGCGGCAACATCGCATGGCGCCGCAGCCGCGATGCCGATGGTTCAGGCTGGATCCTCTGGTCCTATATCGTCTTTTCCGGCATCTATGGCTTGCTGCAGGCGGGCACGCTTCTGGTTATCGATTTTGGCAATCCTGAGAGCGCGCCCGGTGGCCTGAACCTGCTCGGCCTTGCCATATTCGGCCTCTGGTGCACGATCCTGTGGGCAAAGCCTGTGGCCGGCAGCAACATCGATGAGCTGACCGAGGCTTTCGACTTTGAAGGCTCGTTGCCGGCGGAGGCGCGCCCCGCGAGGGCGACAGCGAGCGTCGCTCCAGCTGCGCCACGGACTGCTGCGCAACCCGCGCGTCCGGCGCCGGCGCCGGCGCCGCAGCCGTTTGGCCGGGCGCGACCCGCCGGCTTCGGCAAGCGGGGGCTCTGAGTTGCGCAAAAGCTGCTGGCATCTGCCACTTCAAGACCATGATCGTTCAGGATAGAAGCGCGGTTGGCCAAATCTCGGGTCAGCTTCTTCCTGTAGTCGGATGACAATGAACGATCGATCAAACCAGCGTCCGATCCTGATGTTCGATTCCGGTGTCGGCGGACTGACGGTGCTGCGCGAGGCGCGCGTCCTGATGCCGGATCGGCGCTTCGTCTATGTCGCCGACGACGCGGCTTTTCCTTACGGCGCATGGGAAGAGCCGGCGCTCAAGGAGCACATACTCGCCCTGTTCGGCAAATTGCTCGACCGTCTGCAGCCGGCGATCTCAGTGATCGCCTGCAACACCGCCTCGACCCTGGTGATCGATGCGCTGCGGGAAAAATTTCCCGGTCATCTGTTTGTCGGAACGGTCCCCGCGATCAAGCCGGCGGCCGAGCGCACGCGGTCCGGCCTGGTTTCGGTGCTGGCGACCCCGGGCACGGTTAAGCGTCAGTACACGCGTGACCTGATCAGCAAATGGGCGCAGAAATGCCATGTCCGGCTCGTCGGCAGCGACAGGCTTGCCGCATTGGCCGAGATCTATATGCGCGAAGGTTTTGTCGACGAGGAAGCCGTGCGCGCCGAGATCGCGCCCTGCTTCATCGAGCACGACGGGCAGCGCACCGACATCGTCGTGCTCGCCTGCACGCATTATCCGTTCCTGGCCAACCGCATGCGCAAGACCGCTCCGTGGCCGGTCGACTGGATCGATCCGGCGGAAGCCATTGCCCGGCGCGCCATGTCGCTGCTGCAGCCTATCGGCGAACCGTCGGGCGAGACCGAGCCCGATATCGCCCTCTTCACCTCTGGTAAGGTGGATTTCGCCACGCGCAGGCTCATCCAGGGCTTTGGGCTGACCTCGCGCTAGCTGGAACTGCGATAGCGCCGCAGCGTTTCTCTTCCCACTACCGCACAGGGGAGAAATCGCATGCCAGCCAAATCGCAAGCCCAACAGAAGGCAGCCGGCGCAGCCCTTTCGGCCAAGCGCGGCGAGACCAAGAAAACCGAGCTTAAGGGTGCTTCGCGCGAGATGTACGAGTCCATGAGCGAGAAGCAACTCCAGGAGTTCGCCGAGACCAAACGCAAGGGACTGCCTAGCAAGAAGTCATGAACTCCTGCCTGGCTCTCAAGTTGGTGCCTGGATAGGAAACCGCGGCATGCCATGACGTGGCGGATCTGCTTTCGGCCATGCCAGTGCCTTCGCCGGGCTGCGGCTTTCTGACGGCAGAATAGTGGAGCCGGTGCGTCGCCGATCACGAGCTTGACACCGGTTAAATCTCTGTTTAACAGGGCCACCAACACCGGGCGGCGACGTCCGGTGGTTTCTTTTGCATGGGCAAGACCTCACCGGAAGCCAGTCTGTCGGCGGTCTTGTTCGAACTGACGTGTCCCGTGGGTTTTCCGTCGCGTTGCGTGGGAAAACCCTGTCAGGCCTCGAAAACGGAGGCCAGAGGAGGGCGCGTTTCCTTCACCCGGAGCCATGGGGCCCCGGGTCATATCGTTTTGAAAGGGAATGCGATGAGCAAGCGCGAATCCGCGAAATACAAGATCGACCGCCGTCTCGGCGAAAATATCTGGGGCCGTCCGAAGTCCCCGGTCAACAAGCGCGAATACGGCCCCGGACAGCATGGCCAGCGCCGCAAGGGCAAGCTTTCCGACTTCGGCCTGCAGCTGCGCGCCAAGCAGAAGCTCAAGGGCCACTATGGCGACGTTTCGGAAAAGCAGTTCCGCAAGGTCTATGAGGAAGC